>CAYSKR010000162.1:0-13777 GCA_964431675.1 uncultured Myxococcales bacterium | reverse complement strand
CAGCGGTACCAACCGCCCGGCCGCCAGTCGCCGTCTCCGTCGCTGCCGAGCCCTCGCCAGTCCAGCTACAGCGTCCGCTACCCGCCAGAAACGTTACAGCCAGGGGCGACGCGAAAATCGGTGCTCAGGCAAGTGTGGAGGCCAAGGTTCCAGAGCGCAGGATACGACCCACGAAGCCAGCCCGCAGATAAAACCCGCACCTGCCAATCTGGATCGCGGCACCAGACTCGTCGAGGGCGCGGCGCGTGTCGGCGGCGTTTCGCCCCTTGGGCCGCACCTGCAAAGCCACGCCGGAGTGGCCCGTGATGAGGGTCGCTCTGCCGCTGCGGAAAAATTGTTGCACGATGGTGTCGAAGTCGTTTTTCAACACCGCGTCCTCCTCGGGCGACGGTGACCAGAGCATGACGGCGCGCACGCGGGCATCGCCAACCGAGCTGACGCGGGCACCGATGGCAGGCCGATTGCGGACCTCAAGCGCCACGAACAAAACGCGATGAAGTTTACGCCGCACGGTGCTCTCGGACCAGGTCTCGTTGACGATGGCGATGGGATCTATTTGTCCGACCGCGGTCGACTCGCGCGGGACGAGCCTGGCATCGACGGGCACGGTTTTTAGCTCCACGCCCAGATCGGGAAAGTCCGGGCCGGCGTGGCTGCCCCGCACGCCGAGTTCGCGCTCGAGGATCGTGCCCGCCCAACCCTTGGTGCGGACGCGTCCGATCGGGACCGGGAGCCCGAGTCCATCGGCGATCTCAGCCATCGTGGTGCCGACGAGGGCGCGCGCAGAAGCGAGCAGCTCGTCGATGGAGTGGGCGCCGAGCGCAGGGCTGGCGGTCACCGGCTCGTTTTTTCCGCCGACCACGTTCCGCTCACGGCGCTTTGGCCACCGCGGGCGCGAACCTCACCGGCCCACGACCCAGACAGCGCGCCCGAAGAAGCCACCCTGCCAATCGCGTCAGCCATGAGATCGCCGTTGCGATCGACGAGCGGGCCAGAGCCACCAATGAAAAAATCAAGGTTGTCTCCGTCGAGAGAGACAAATCCCTCGTCGAGCTTGGCCGCCAGCGACGCCAGACCCGCCGTACACGCCGCGGCAACGCAGCCGCGCGCTTGTTCGATCTGCGAGCAGAGGACGAAATCGAGCGCAGCGCATCCGCGCAGCGGGTTGCCACTGTCGATGGCGGTGGCGAAGTTCGTGAGCATGCTGACGAACTCGAGGGCATCTGTCGGCAGGCCGCGGGCGCGCAGGGCGTTTTTCCCGAACGCGTACCGGGTCGCGGAACCGAGGCGCAGAGTG
Organism: uncultured Myxococcales bacterium; assembly: GCA_964431675.1. Classification (GTDB taxonomy): domain Bacteria; phylum Myxococcota_A; class Polyangia; order Fen-1088; family Fen-1088; genus CAYSKR01. The sequence goes on along the minus strand of CAYSKR010000162.1, from coordinate 12,480 downwards.
AACGAATGGGCGGGGAGCTTGATCTCGCTCCGGGAGCGTTCTGCGAGCACCGGGTGTGCCAGGAGCAGGGGCAGGCCAAGGTCGACAAGATCGACCGGAACGACCGTGGTTTCGACTCGAATCTCCAAGGTTCGCAGGCGGTGCTCGACTGTAAATCGGTTTTGCAGAGACGTGGCCGAGAACGTCATGGTCGACAGGAGACGCAGGCCGTCGATCAGGTTGCTGGCGGCGCGGCCAATCGCGGCCAGGGCAACGACTTGCGGAGGTGCCGGAGTTGGAAACAGATCGCTGGTCAAGGCATCGATGCCAGGCTTGCCCAGATCGCCGAGGCGGTGGCGGCACTTCGTGTTTCCCGGCGGTGCGATCAGCGTCCCGCGCAGCGCGATGAGGCGCGCGCCCACCAGACCTTCGTCGGCACCCGGGCGGCAGTCGTTGGGATCGCCGACACGTTCACCCGACAGCGCGTCGATCGTGCAGTCGAGCCACAGTTGCGCGGGATCAAGCGGGCAGTCGGACAGATCTGTCCAGGCGGCGGCGATGGTGGTTCCGGCGCGGGGCGGCTCGCGAAAGGCCAGCTGCGACGTCACGGAAAATTGTCCTTCGGGGGTCGGCCGCAGCGTGCGCAGTGGGAGCGTGAGGAGCATCACGGCCTTGCTTTGCAGCGATCCGGACGGGAGGTTGATGCATCCTGCGGCAACCCGGGCACCCGCGTCGTCCAGGGCGCTGGCCGCAAACGCAGAGGGCGCGTCGACTGCGACGGCCGAGTAGTGTGTGGTCGCATCCACGGCCAGGGTTCGCTCGGGGAAATCCGATTGGCGATCGGGCATCGCCGCGAGTTCGGCGCACGTGGCGCGCTCGAAGAAATTTAGTCTGATCGTGGTGATGACGCTGGTTGTTTCGTCTTTTTCCAGCGTCGGCACCACGTCCACGGGTGCGTGGGTCGCCGTGCGCACCTGCACGACCGCGCGTCCTTCGGTGGCGTTGGCCGCCTGGGCGCGAACGTGAAAAACCGTGGCCTGGCCCGCGATGACCTGAACGAGGACTTCACCGTTCTCGTCGGTGACGCCCTGGTCGAGCGACAAGGCGGCCCCCTTGGCGCTGTCTTCGCCAGGCGGCGTCGCCGACGTTCTGACGATCAAAAATCGCAGCACGCGTTCGGGCACCGGCTGGTTGTGGCCATCGGTCAGGCGAAATACGATGAGCCCGCTTTCGTTCGGGCGAATCGCCACCGAATCCGGCGTCGGGGTGACGCTGAGCCGGAGGGCGGGTCCGGCGTCGATCCGGGCGACCCCGTCGCCACCGCTGCACGACGCCAGCGCGCACCCCACGCCGAGTGCCACGATCCCAATCCTCCGCATCACGGCAAAAACCTAGCATGGAACGGCGTGGGCGACAGTCGTTGACCGGTGTTCCACGCGCGTGCTAACCCGGACCCGTAGCATGTCTGAATTCACGCACCTGCACCTGCACACGCAGTACAGCCTTCTTGACGGCGCGATTCGCCTTGACGATCTGTTCCCCCGGGCGCTGCACCTCGGCATGAAGCAGGTCGCCATGACCGATCACGGCAACCTGTTCGGTGCGCTGGATTTCTATCAGAAGGCCCGCGAGCACGGGGTCAAGCCCATCTTCGGTTGCGAGACCTACGTCGCGCCCGATCGACACGACAAGACCGAGCGGCGCAGCAACCACCTCATCCTGCTCGCCAAGGACAACGTGGGCTGGAAGAACCTGTCGCACCTCAATTCGATGGGGTACCTCGAAGGATTTTATTACAACCCGCGCATCGACAAGGCACTGCTGCGCGAGCACAGCGAAGGGTTGATCGGCATGTCGGCGTGCCTCGGCGGCGAGATCGCTCAAAGCCTGATGCGCAAGGGGCCGCAGGCGGCCGAGCAGGCCGCGCGCGAGTTCGAGGACATCTTCGGCAAGGGCAATTTCTTCCTTGAGCTGCAACCGAACGGTCTTGAAGAGCAGGAGAAGGTCAACGGCGAGCTGCTGCAGATGTCGACGCGCACGGGGATCCCGGTCATCGCGACCAACGACTGCCACTACCTGGAACGGACGCACGCCCGCGCCCACGAGATCCTGATGTGCGTGCAGCAGAAGCGCACGGTCAAGGACGAGAAGCGCCTTCACCACCGCAGCGAGCAATACTTTTTGAAGTCGCCCGCCGAGATGGACGCCTACTTCGCGCACATCCCGCAGGCGATGGAGAACGCGGCGCGCATCGGCGATCTGTGCAACGTCACGTTCGATCTCGGCAAGACGATGTTGCCAAAGTTTTCCGTCCCCAAGGACTACGACGGCGACTCGTACCTGACCGAGTTGGCGACGCAGGGACTGCAAGTGCGCCTGCAGGACTTGCACCGAACCGGGCACAAGGTCGATCCGGACCTGTACCGGGCGCGCCTGCAGCACGAACTCGGCGTCATCACCAAGATGGCCTTCTCGGGTTACTTCCTGATCGTGTGGGATTTCATCGCCTTTGCGAAGAAAAATCGCATTCCGGTGGGTCCTGGCCGCGGCTCGGGGGCGGGATCGCTGGTCGCGTACTCGCTGCGCATCACCGACATCGATCCCATTGCCAACAAATTGCTGTTCGAACGGTTCTTGAACCCCGAGCGCGTCTCGATGCCGGATTTCGACATCGATTTTTGCATGAACCGCCGCGACGAGGTCATCGGTTACGTCGCGGGAAAGTACGGCAAGAACAACGTCGGCCAGATCGTGACGATGCATCAGATGAAGGCGCGGAGCTGCATCCGCGACGTCGCGCGCGCCCTCGGTTTGCCGGTCGCCGATGCCAACCGCGTCGCCACCCTGGTGCCCGAACCGGTGCAGGGCAAGGTGCCGCCGATCGCCGAGGCGATGAAGAAGGAGCCGCGCCTGCAAGCGGCCTACGACGGGGAGTATCGGGAGTTGCTCGACGCGGCAATGGCGCTCGAAGGGCTCAACCGGCACGCGGGCAAGCACGCCGCCGGCATCGTGATTGGCGAGAAGCCGCTGTGGGAGTACGTCCCGTGCTTCCGCCCGGCCGGCGAAGAAGACAGCATCGTCACCCAGTTCAACATGACCGACGTCGAGAAGGTCGGGCTCATCAAGTTCGATTTTCTGGGCTTGAAGACGCTGACGGTCATCCAGACGGCGCTCGACCTCATCAACAAGGAACGGGCGGCGGCCGGTGCGGCGGTGCTCGACATCGCGGCCATCCCGCTCGATGACGCGGGCGTCTACAAGATGATCGCCGCGGCCGACGTCACGGGCGTCTTTCAGCTTGAATCATCGGGCTTTCGCGATTTGCTCAAGAAGCTCAAGCCGGACTGCTTCGAGGACATCGTTGCCGCGGGCGCGCTGTATCGGCCGGGGCCTCTCGAGGGCGGGATGGTCGACGATTTCATCGAGCGCAAACACGGCCGCAAGAAGGTCGCGTACGACCACCCGTCGCTCGCGCCGATCCTCAAGGATACCTACGGCGTCATCGTCTACCAGGAGCAGGTCATGCAGATCTCGTCCGCCCTGGCGGGATATTCGCTCGGCGAGGCGGATATTCTGCGGCGTGCGATGGGCAAGAAGAAGCCCGAGGCAATGGCCAAGGAGAAGGCCACCTTCCTCGAAGGCGCAAAGCAGAAATCGATCGATCCTGCGGTGGCCGAAAAAACCTTCGACCTGATGGCAAAATTCGCCGGATACGGCTTCAACCGTAGCCACTCGGCCGCGTACGGTCTGCTGACCTTCCAGACGGCGTACTTGAAGCACCACCATCCGGTCGAGTTTTTCGCCAGCCTTTTGACCTGCGACAAGGACGACACCGACGCCATCGTCAAGTTCATCGCCGAAGCGCGGGCGCAGGATCTGACGGTGCAGCGCCCGGACGTGAACGAGTCGGACGCCAATTTCACCGTCGTGGCGCAGACCGCCGAGGCGGAGGCCAAGCGTTCGAAGACTGGCAACGGGGCCGGGAAAGCCGCGCGCAAGGCTGCAAAGTCCGATGCCGAGACGCGCAAGGCCATCCGTTTCGGGCTCGCCGCCGTCAAGGGCGTGGGCGAGGGTGCCGTCGAGACGATCAAGCAGGCGCGGCAGGCGAGCGGTCCATTCCAGTCGGTGGTCGATTTTTGCAACCGGGTTGACCCGCGCAAGGTCAACCGCAAGGTGCTCGAAGCGTTGATCAAATCGGGGGCGTTCGACGGCGTCGCCGCAAAGAACGCCGTGTCGCGGTCGCGGCTGTTCTCTGCCATCCCGGCAGCGCTGGACCGGGCTGCCTCGGCCCAGCGTGATCGCGACAGCGGTCAGACGTCGCTGCTGGCGTTGTTGGGCGGCGGATCTGGGGCGGGGACGAGGTCAGAAGACACGTCCACGGACGCCTGCGCCGACGATCCCGAGTGGTTGCCGCGTGAGCTGCTGGCGTTCGAGAAGGAGAGCCTCGGTTTCTACATCAGTGGGCATCCGCTCGACCGCTTCGCCGGCGAGCTGCGGCGCTTTGCCAATGCGACCACGGTCACCTGCGTCGAGCGTGGCCCACGTGCCGAGGTCGTGCTGGGCGGCGTCGTGTGCGACTTTCAGGAGCGCATGGCCAAGAGTGGAAGCGGCAAGTACGCGTTCTTCAAGCTGGAGGATGCGCACGGCCAGATCGAGGTTCAGGTTGGCACCCAGAAGTTGGCCCTTGCGCGCGATCTGCTCACCGGTGGCGAGCCGTTGCTCGTGACGGCGACCGTGGACACGCCCTTCGGCGACGGCGAGGCGGCACGGGATCGCCTGCGCTTCGTCAAGGCAGTCGGCCTCGCTTCGGTTCGTGCGGAGCGAAGTTCGTGCATGGATGTACGCCTTGACGCCGACCGACTGACGGAATCATCGCTCGACTCGTTGAAGCAGTTGCTCAAGCAGCACCCGGGGACGTGCCGGACGCGCCTGCGCCTCGCCATCCCGCGGCGCAGCGAAACCGTGCTCGAGCTCGGTGAAGAATTTCGCGTCGCCATCAGCGATGAGCTGTGCGCGCGCCTCGAACAGCTCTTTGGCGAGCCGGTGGCGTTCCTCCAATGAAGCCGGGCAGGGGCACCGCCGCCGCCACGTTGTGCGCCATCGTCCTGGGCGCGGGCGGCCTCACGTTTGGAATCTACGTCTACTCCATCCCCTACACAGAGTTGCTCGCGGACCTCAAGCGGCGCTCTGGCGAGGTGATGGTGGCGCAGCAAACATCCGAATCGTTGCGCAAGGAGATAGGACAATTGCGGGGCGACGTCGCGGACGCCACGCAAGCCGCCCGAGCCGCCCGAGCCGCGTCATCGCAGATGGGCGGCGAAGATCTTCGTCGCAGGGGACAGATCGTTCGCATCAAGGCGACCCTCGAGGCGGGACTCCGTGTCGGCAAGGACGTGCTCGGTACCGGTGCAGCAGCGACGATGACGATCGACGATCAGCACCTGCTCGTGCGCTTGTCTGGGAAAGCGGTTTTCGACGCGAAGGGCACCGGCCTGTCGAAGGCGGGTCAGGCCGCGGTGACGAAAGTCGGCCGGGCCGCCCTATCCCCGGGGACGCGCGTCATCGTCTTGGTGCCGACCGTGGGGCCCGCCGGCAACGCGGATCGCAGGCGGGCCAGCAAGCGCGCCGAGGCAGCCCAGGCCTGCGTTCGCGTCGCAGTCCGGACCCTGGTTGCGGCCGGGGTCAAACCCGACATGGTCTTGGGCGTCATGGCAGGTGCGGTCGGCCCCGCGCCAGCAGGCCCCGTGCTCGACATCGAGATTGCGCCGTAGGGATATCGCCGCGCGTCGCGTGGCGCTACAATTCACGCGTGACGCTGCACGAGGAACTGCTGCTTGTCCTCGATGCCCTGGACGCGGACGGTGTGGACTACGCACTTATCGGCGCTCTGGCGGTCGCCGTATGGGGGGCACCACGGGCGACCAAGGACTTCGACCTGCTGGTCCGCAGTGAAGACTTGTCGCGAGCGAAGCGAGCGGTCGGCGCGGGCGGGTTTACTCTTGAGGGGCTACCTTTCGAATTCAAGGATGGCACGGTGGTCCAGCGCGTGAACAAAGTAGATGCGGCGGGCAATCTGATGACGCTCGATTTCATGGTGGTCAACCCCAACCTGGAGCTCGCCTGGGCAAGTCGATCGCGCTTGCCGTTCGCGGGGCACCAGGTGGCGGTGGTTTCCCGCGATGCTCTCATTGGCATGAAGGCGCGGGCCGCGCGGCCGCAGGACGTGATGGACATCAAGAATCTTCGGGACATCGATCGATGAGCGTGGACATGTCTCCGGACGCCATCGACGCGCGCTTGCGTGCTGCCAGCGCCGTGGCGGGATCGCTGCGTCCGGAGGATCGCCTCGCCACGAAGATCGATCTTTCGGAGCAGGGCGTGACGAGGCGCTTGAAGGAGGCGTCGGACCTGTTGGATCTGTGTCGCGCGCTATCCGCCGCTGGATCGGCAGCCGATCGCCCGTGAGTGGGCGACGTCACGTTGACGCAGATTGCAAGATCCGTCGGCTTGCGCGCAGGGTTCCAAAGTGAACACGGGCCGTTCGAAAGCGCCCCTACGAGCCGGCCCAGTAGCGGACGCGCGCGGTGTCGCAGTGGACGAACTGCGAACGCGGGTAGTAGCCGACGCCGCCCTTGCGCAATGAGCGCACGAATGCGACCAGCTTCTTCGTCGGCACGCCGCGCACGCGGAAATCGACGGCGGTGCCTTCTGGGTGCTGGCTGTCCTTGGCGACCTCGTGCCCCTTCTTGCGCAGCATCAGGTTGTACTTGGGCGAGCGATAGCCGGACACGATCTCGATGCGCGCGGCCGAGAACTTGTGCGCCACTGCCGCCAGGATCCCGGCCAGCTCCGTGTCCATGCGCTGCTTGGTATTGGTGAAGTGGTCGCGCAGAAAACCGTCGATGTGCGCGTCGAGCGTGACTCCGGGCAGCAGCGGCAGCGCCTCCTTGGTCCACACGTTGAACAACGTGGTCCGCGGCGACCTGCGGCACGCAAGGCATTGCAGTGGGGCCGGCCACTGGACGTCCTGCGGGGAGCCGGCCTTGGCGGGCTGACCTGCAACCCGCAGCGCCGACTTCAATGAAGCGTCATCGAGATGGTGCCGAACCCGGGTGGCCTTCTCGACCAGCCACGCTTCTTTCTTCGACCGATCGAGCGTCCGTTCCCCCGGCAGGTGCGCGTCGCGCTCGTCGGCGAGCCGCACGAACTCTTCGCGCGGAAATTCGGCGAACGTCGACTCGGTGCCGTCCCCGGCCAGGGCGACATGGAAACCGAGCAGCAACGCCAGCAACACGAGCGAAGTCTAAACCCTGGTCAAACCCGTCGCCACTCTGGGGCGGTCACGGATGAACAATGTCTCCCGCCCAAAGCCGGGACAGGAATTCCCGCACGGGGACGATGTCAATGCCATCGGTGGTGCGACGGGCGCGCGACTCAAGGCAGACGAGGAACAGACGCGGTGTTCGTTGATCGCGGCGCAACTCGCGCAAGCCCGCGAGATGGCGATCGGATGTTTGTGAACTGGACTTCACGTCGATGCCGATCTCGGCGCGATTGACGACAAAGTCGACCTCGGTGCCACTGGCCAGGCGCCAGTAAGCGAGTTCGCAATCGGGGGCCCGGTACGACACGAAAGCGCCGAGCTCGTGAAACATCCAGTTCTCGAGCGCCTTGCCGAAGAGCTCCGATCCGGGTTCAAGCGGGCCCCGGCGGGCCAGATGGTTCACCACGCCCACGTCCTCGAAATAGAATTTCGGTGCCTGGATGACCCTGCGTTTGGGGCGCTTCGTGTAAGCCGGCAAGAAATTACCCAGCAGCGTGTCTTCCAGAATTCTGAAGTATTCGCGCACCGTCGGTGCCGAGATCCCACAGTCGCGAGCGATGTTCACTGCGTTGACCATCTGCGTGTCGGACAGGGAAGCCGCCGCGAGGAAATTCGCGAAGGCCGGCAAGTTGCGCACCAGGGCTTCTGCGGCGACCTCTTCCTTCAGGTAATCGTCCACGTAGGCCGCCAGCAACGGCTTGGCCCGGTCATGCAGGTACATGCGCGGCAGCGCCCCGTGATTGACCGCTCGCAATAGATCAAAGGACTCGCCGAGCTCGGCGGAAACGAGGCCGTGCAGTTGGTGCCGGATGGCGCGCCCGCCGAGCAGGTTGGCGTGACCGCGCCGCACCTTCCGCGCCGAGGAGCCACATAGCGCAAAGGTGATGCCGCGATTTTCGATCAGCCAATGAACCTCATCGAGAAGCGCGGGAACCTTCTGCACCTCGTCGATCACGACCGGACCGTCCGACGGGTGTGCTTCTAGCTCCTGCCGCAGGAGAAACGGGCGGCGCAGGTAGCGGATGTACTCATCGGTCTTGAGCAAGTCGACCCAGCGCGCGTTCGGATAGACGGCGCGCAGGAGGGAACTTTTTCCGGTTTGGCGCGGCCCCCACAAGAAGAATGTGGAATCGGGCCGGCCAGGTAGCCGGAGAACACGTGAAACCATTGATTTCTTATATCATGATAAAAGAAAGCAGTCATTTCTCAAGTTTAACTCAGGTAGCGCCGCGGCGCGGGTCGGTGAGCCCCTGCGCGTACACCAGGGCCATATGCAGGCCGATAGAGCTTGACACGTATTACGTGCGCACGTATTATTTACTGAATGAATATAACCCTTTCAGTCGATGATCAGATCGTTGATCAGGCAAGGAAAGTTGCCCGCGAGCAAGGCACCAGTCTTAACGAACTGGTCCGACGCTTTATCGCGGGCCTCGCCGGGAAAGGATCGCCGGGAGATCGGGCGCGCGAACTTGTGTCGCTATTTGCACAGCACCCGGGAGACTCGCACGGCGTGCGCATCAGCAGAGAGGACGCCTACACAGGACGCCTGTGAACGACCGAGTATTTGTAGATACCAACGTCCTTCTGTATGCGGACGACCAGAGCGCCGGACCAAAACGCGAACGCGCACTGGCACTCTTGAGTGAGCTTGCGGCGGCTTCGCGATTGGTGATCTCCACGCAGATCTTGCAAGAATATTTCGTCGTCGCCACGCGCAAGCTCGGAGTCCCGGCCGAGATGGCCCGCAAGAAGGTCGAAGCCCTCGCCGTGCTCGACGTCGTCCTGGTTCGCCCCGAACTGATCCTGGCTGCCGTCGATCTGCATCGGCTGCACAAGCTTTCTTTTTGGGATGCGCTGGTCGTGCGCTGTGCGGCTGCTGCCGGATGCGCCCGGATCCTGACCGAGGATCTTCAGGACGGCGCGGTCATCGACGGCGTGCGCATCGAAAACCCTTTTCGGGTGTAGTCCCTACTGAGCCCACTGCTTCACCGACGACCGCGCCGCGACGAGCGCCGGGATTCCGATCGCGCCTTCGACGACCCCGCCGTGGCGGCGAGGGGGAAGGTCGTGCGCACGAGGTGCGTCCGATCATCGGGCAGTTTCCAGGTGCAGATCTGCTCGATCATGCACATCGCCACCTCGGGATTGACCGGACCCGCGGCGGCAGGCTGCGGCCCGCTGCGGAAACTGATGCGCGTCCTGCTCGACGGCGATCCGCCTTCGCCGATCGCGCCGGGGCCGCGCCCGGGCACCAAGCCGCGTGCCACCTGACCGGCGGGTAATGTCGGCATGACGACGGGAGGCTGCTCATGCTCTACGTCCCGTCCTTGCGGCAGGCGCGGGCCCGACCTATGCCCGGCGCCGTCCCGAGCAGCGAGCCTGTGGCGATATTATAGATTATTGATATAAGCGTCAATATAGACGATTATCGCAAGATGAAGTCGCAAGTCCAGTACCTCGAGTCCTTCCACCTGTGCTTGCTGCGAATGCTCGAGGCCCGGCTCAATCGAGCAAGCTGGGTCGTCAAAGGCGGGGTCAACCTGCGTGCCTGGTTCGGCAGCCGACGTTACTCGGAAGACCTGGGCCTCGATGTCATCAAGTGCGCGCCGCACGTCTTCCGCGAGAGGCTCGACACGGTATTGCTTTCCCGCTCGTTGGCGGAGGTGCTCACCACTCAGGGCCTGCAGATCACCCGTAGCTCGAAGCCAAAACAGACCGACACGACCCAGCGCTGGAAGATCGAGCTGAAGGCGTCTGGCGTCTCCGTTCCTCTTCACACGAAGATCGAATTCAGCCGACGTGGGACGGGAGAGGGCGATTACGCGCTGGAGTCTGTTCGCTCCGATATTGTACGGCCCTATGGGATTCCCGCGCCCACCGTGAACCACTACACTGCCCGGGCGGCGATTCGACAGAAGATCCAGGCGCTCGCTGGCCGTTCGGAGGCCCAGGCGCGGGACATCTGGGACCTCGATCATCTCCTTCGGACGACGAACGCCGACCTTCGCCCGCTTACGCGCGATGTGCAAGCAGCGCTCCCTCGAGCTCTCGAGCGCGCGATGTCTCTTGGATACGACACGTTCAAAGCCCAGGTCGTCCCGTACCTGTCCGAAGAGGACCAGACCATCTTTGGGACGCGTGACGCCTGGGATCGCATGTGCGAGCTCGTCGCCGAGCGGCTCGAGGAGAGCTCGTCATGAACGCCGTGTCTGCCCTGGCGCAGCTGCGTCGTCTGGGCAAGCAGGTCGTGACCACCAACGATGTCGCGCTGGCGCTCGGCCTCGAGCGCTCGGCGGCGACGCAGACGCTCAAGAGACTCGCGGCCGAGGGGCTTCTGAAGAAGATTCGGCACGGGCTTTGGGCCGTCGATCCAGCACTGGATCCGCTGCTTCTGCCGGAGCACCTCACCGCGCCGTTCCCGTCCTATGTCTCGTTCCAATCCGCGCTCTACCTGCGCGGCATGGTGAGCCAGGTCCCGCAAGTCATCTACGCGGCCTCGCTCGCACAGACGCGGAGGGTCAAGACGAGCCTCGGCGCGTTCTCGATCCACCGACTCGCACCCACGTTCTTCGGTGGCTTCGAGCTCCTCCCGGAATCAGGCGTATCCCTCGCCACTCCCGAAAAAGCGCTCCTCGACACGCTTTATCTCGGCCCGGCGCGGAGCCGGATGTTTGCGCAGCTCCCCGAGATCGAGATCCCCAGGGACTTCGACCGGCGCAAGGCGCAGGAGTGGATCACGCAAATTCCGCCTGGTCCTCGACGGACGTCGGTTGAGCAAAGATTGGTCCGCCTCCTGGGGCCGTAGTCGGGCACCTGGCCCACCGTGTGGCCGTGATGTACCTCGCCGCGTTGCTCGAGGCCGCGCCGCGGCTCGGCCCGCTGCGGAAACCGATGCGCGTCCTGCTCGCGGCGATCCGCCTTCCCCGATCGCGCCGCCGCCCGGCTGCCCCTTTCACCCCCGCTGCCCGCTCTACGCGAGGCGATCCGAACAACGCTGCCGTACCGGGGGGAGGGCGACCATCCCGACCGTGATGGCGAGGACCATGACCAGCCGTCTGATGAGAACCTGCTTCAATAGCTGCTGTGTGTCCGGCGCAGGCCGATTAGCTGATTCAGCGAGCCCGAAGAGAACCCCGCCAGATCGAGGGCGACGAACACGAATCCGAGTTTGCGCCCGAGGCTGACCATGGCGGCGCGGGTCTGCGGATCGAGTGCGCGCGGCATCTCGGCTGCCTCGACCTCGATGCGCGCGATGTCGCCGTGGTAGCGGACGCGAAGCTGCTTGAAGCCGAGGGTGCGCAACCCGTCCTCGAAGGCATCGACCTGCGCCAGGCGTTCGGGCGTGATCGCGGTGCCGTGCGGAAAGCGCGACGACAGGCAGGCGAGTTGTGGCTTGTCCCACGTCGGCAAGCCGAGCTCGCGCGACAGGGCGCGAACATCAGGCTTGGTCAAGCCGGCGTCGACCATCGGGTGGCGTCCGCCGCGCTCGTCGGACGCGGCCAGGCCGGGCCGGTGATCGCCAAGGTCGTCGACGTTGGTGCCGAGCAGAATCTCGCGCAAACCCAGGCGGACGGCGGTGGGGCGAGCGATGTCGAGCAGTTCGGCCTTGCAGTGGTAGCACCGGTTGGCCGGGTTGGCGGCAAACTCGGGGCGCTCCAGCTCGTGCGACAGGGCGAGCTCGTGGCGGACGCCGAGCAACAGGCCAAGTTGCACCGCCGCCTTGCGCTCGCTTTGCGCCATCGTGATCGAGGTGGCGGTGAGCGCCACGCAGCGATCACCGAGCACGTCGTGCGCGACTTTCAGCAGCAGGGTCGAGTCGACACCACCCGAAAAACAGACGAGCGCAGAACCATAACCGGCCATCAGATCGCGCAGCTTTTCGTGTTTGGCGTGCAGATCCATCGACGTGGCCAAGTATAGCGCAGGCCGCGACAAAGAACGCTGCGCGAAGACTTCGCCGAGGTCGATGCGTTCGGTGTGCCTACACCCAGCCCCAATTCTTCCGCACCCTCCGCCCTGGGCAAAAATGGAATGTCCAAGCTTCAAGATGTCCGTTACGCTCGCAGAACGTGGTTTGTAACCGTTCACGCCCATGACCGAATCCCGTCGGAGAAAGTGGCTCGGTGGCGCGGCTTTGCCGGGGCACCGAGCGGGGGTTTGGGGGGACGCAGAGG
>CAYSKR010000161.1:0-6544 GCA_964431675.1 uncultured Myxococcales bacterium | reverse complement strand
TGAGAAGATCCTGGCCTTCAAACCTCCCGGTGGAAACGTATTCTCCCGTCAGCTTCCGGTATTCGGTAGGGTCCTCTCCGTGCTCGAAAATCTCCTGATATCTAAATCCATCCATCGCACTTCTCCGCCCATCTATTTTGACTCCATCGTGCCGGGCGATTGCCCTTCGAGGGACGCACCTTCGGCGAGGTGGTGGCGCAGCAGATCACCGCCGAGCCCGTGCCACCATCGCAACTGCGCCCGGTCGATCCCGACCTGGAACAGCTAATCCTCGACTGCCTGGAGAAGAATCCAGATCGACGGCCGCAGACCGCGGATGCCCTCCGTTCGCGGTTGCTCGCCACCCTGGACGCGCCCCCGCGCCCGACTGGCGGGACGGCGCGCGCGACACAAGCGCGACCGCAACGATCCCGCACGCTCAACGCTGGCGACGCGGCACCAACGCAAGCCGGCCGGGCGAGCCATGGTGAGCTCGATCCGCTCGTCCCTGGATCCGGACGGTCGCGGCCGATCCTGGCCGCGATCGCCATCGCCTGCGCGGTCGGTGCAGGCGTAGCAGGTTACGTCTTGAGCCGCTCTCCGACTCAGGCACCCGCGCCACCCGGTGCCGCTGCAGGCCAAGCTCCGACAGCAACGACTACGCCCGCCCCGGCTGCACTCGCTGCGCCTCCCGCCGCGCCTCCGACGGCCGCCGCGCCTCCGACGGCCGCCGCGCCTGCCGCCGCGCCTGCCGCAACGCCCAAACACAAGTCGATCCCACGCAGCGTGCGCAGCCCAAGCTCCCGCGTTGACGACCAGGGCCTGGTGAAAGATAACCCGTTCAAATGAAGCTGCTTTGCGTCGGCACCCTGGCTTGCTTGCTGTCGTTTCCGCCGCCGGCCCTGGCGCAAGGCGACAACTCACGCGCCCTGGCGCGCGAGCGGTTCGACCGCGGCGTGCAACTCTTCAACGAAGGCGACAATTCGGGTGCCCTGGCCGAGTTCAAGCGCGCCTACGAGATCCTTCCCAACCCGGCCGTGCTTTTCAACGTCGGCCTCGTTTACGCCGCGCTGAACCGTCCGGTCGAATCGCTCGATGCCCTCGATCGATTGCTCGCCAATCCGGGCTCGCTGGACGCCGACAAACTCGGCCGTGCCCGTCATGCCCGACAAGAGCAACTCCGCCGCGTCGGACAACTCGCTATTTCAAGCAACGTACCCGCGGCCATCGAAATCGACGGCATCGCGGTCGGCAAGACCCCGCTGGCGAAGCCGTTGTCCCTCGCCGTGGGCACCCACGTCGTCGCCCTCCTCGCGCCAGGGTACCTTCCGGTTCGCAAGGAGATCGTGCTGGCCGGGGAAACCCACGCGGAAGTGCGCATGGATCTCATTCCAACCGAATTGAAGGTCGCCCACCTCGTCGTGCACACGGCCCTGCCCGGCGTCGAGATCTGGGTCGACGGGCAACTGGTTGGGCGGACACCACTCGCCGCGTCCTTGACGGTGATGCCCGGCCAGCGGGTGATCGAACTGCGGCGCGAGGGCTACGTGACCGCGCGCAAGGAGCTCTCGCTCGGCGACGGAGCCAGCGCGGAGGTGTCCGCAGAACTCGCCCCCGATCCGGCGATCACCGTTTCCCGCACCGGCCACTTGGTCCTGGCACCAAGCGAGGACGAGGTTCTTCTGACGCTCGATGGTCAGCCACGCGGCGTATATCGCGCGAGCCTGCGGGTGCCTGCGGGACCACACACGCTGCGCATCGAGCGGGGTGGGTTCGAGCCTTACGAGCGCACCGTCGACGTGGCGCGAGACGGACAAACCACGGTCAAGGCAACTCTGCGACCGACGCCCGAGACGCGCGCGGCGTACGTTGAAGGCGCGCGGGCAAGACGGCGCTGGGCCTGGACCACGCTTGGAGTCGGGGTGGCCGTCGCCGCAGGCGCGGGCGTGTTCGCCGTGATCAACCAGGACCGGTTGAAGGATGCCCGGTCACAGGTCCACACCGTCGATGCCATGTTTGTCGCAGGTCAAAGGTGCGACCCGCGCGGCGGCGGCCCGCACGACCAATGCGACGCCGAGGTTAAACGCGCGTACGACCAAGTGGCGCGCGACGAGCAAAAACTCACGTTCGGGCTTGTTGGTGCAAGCGTCGGCGTGGCGGCGATGGCCATTGGGGCCTACCTGCTCGCCACCGGTCAAGATCCCGACAAGTACGATCGCCCGGGAGAACAATTCACGTGGAGCCCGGTCGGTTGGGTCGGCCCGATGGCGGCGGGCGGCGTCGGGTTGGCGGGCCGTTTCTGAAACAGCGTGCGGGTAGAGACGGGCGCGATTCCGGGTAAAGTACAGGTGCTTGCCCGATCCAGCCGCCACTGACCTTGCCGCCAACCTCGCCACGGATCACACGGATCCGTTCGTCGGATCACTGATCGGCGAGCGCTACCGCATCCTGTCGCGCATCGGCCAGGGTGGCATGGGTGCCGTGTATCGCGCCGAACACGTCCTGATGAAAAAGGTGCTGGCCATCAAGCTGTTGCACCGAGAATTAGGGCAGTTGGATGAGGTGGCGCGGCGGTTCGAACGCGAGGCGCAATCCGCCAGCCGCCTGTCGCATCCCAACATCATCGGGGTCACCGACTTCGGGCGCGCCGCGTCCGGCGAACTGTTTTTAGCGATGGAGTTCGTCGCGGGCGAGTCGCTGGCCGAGTTGCTGCTGCGTGCAGGCCGCCTACCCGTGGCACGCGCTGTCGCCATCGGACGGCAAATCTTGCAGGGACTCGGGCACGCGCACGCTGCGGGGGTTGTCCACCGCGATCTCAAGCCCGCCAACATCATGATCACGCGCGCACCGGAGGGCGAGGAGGGTGAACGGGTCAAGATCCTGGACTTCGGGATCGCCAAGATGACCGAGGGCGTTGCCGAGGGCGTTGCTCCGCTGACCCAGGGCTCGGTCATTTTCGGCACGCCGAGTTACATGTCGCCCGAGCAAGCGACCGGACAGGATGCCGATGCGCGATCCGACATCTATTCGTGCGGCGTGATCCTGTACGAGCTGTTGACCGGCCGTCGGCCCTTTGTCGCCGATGACGCGATCAAGGTGATGGCGATGCAGGTCACGTGTACCCCGCCACCCTTCGCGACCGTGGCGCAGGAGGCTCGATTGTCTGTCCGCCTCGAATCGGTCGTGATGACGGCGCTCGACAAAGATCGCGCGCGTCGCTTTGCGACCACCAGTGCCTTTGCTGACGCCCTCGCAGATGCCGCAACCTCCGGCCTGCGGGGCATGTTGATGGATCGCATCGCGGCGCGCCCGTCGGACGGGAGCCGCTGGGGTGACCGCTTGCCCGGATCCGTTCGCCGCTGGCTGCCGGTCGGAGGTGGCATCGCGGCGGTCGTGCTGGCGCTTCTGCTCGTTTCTCTCGCGTGGATGCGCACCGGATCCGCGCCCACGGCGTTGCCGCCCCCGCCCAAGCCCGTCGATCCGGAACTCGCGACCGAACTTTCGCAGGTGCAAAGCGCCATGGCCAGGGGGCAGCTTGCGCAGGCTCGCATCCTGCTGATGCAACAGATCTCGCGCCACCCCGAATCCGGACGCACGCGCTACCTGCTCGGCAACCTGGAGTTCGCCGAGAAGAAGCCGGGAGTCGGCCTCGCAGCCTACGCTGCAGCCGTGTACCTTGACCCCGGCCTGCGCGCCGACGCTGCGCTGATGCTGAACGTCCGCGCTGCGCTCGACGATAAGAAGGCGGGTCAAGCAGCGCTTGATCTGATGATCGACCGGCTGGGCAAACCGGCCGGCACGATCCTGGCCGAAATCGCGTCGGCCGATCGGCGTCTGGAATTTCGCCGCGCTGCGCGGGCCGGCTGCGAAAACCTTGGCTGCGCCAAACAGGTCGACCGCGTCAAAAGTTACTCGCTGGATCTGTCGCAAGGAAAATCCTGCGAAGAGCGGCGCCAGGCGGTCCAGGCCCTGGCGGCCACCGGCGACAAACGCGCCATTGATCCGTTGCGGCGCGCGCGGCGCGACCGTGGCAATTTCCTCGCGCCACTGTTTGGCGGGGGCAATGACTGCATCCGTCAGGCCATCGACCTCGCCCTCAAGGAACTCGGCGGATAGATGCGCATCGCACGGTTGCTGGTGGTTGCGGTCGCAACCCTGATGATGCTGGGGCGCTACTATCAGGAGTGGCGGCGCCTCAAGACCATCACCCGGCTCGACGGCCCGGCGGCGCGCATCTATTACGAAAAGCTGCGCAGACAAAATGATTGGATCCTGGCCGCTATCTGCGCGGCGCTCGTGCTCACCGCCCTCGGCGCGGTTGGGCTCGTGGCTTTCCGGGGCAAGCTCGGGCCGGGGGCAGGCTGACATGTTCGGAACCCTGGCCCTCGTGTTTGTGATCGTGGCCGCAGGATCCCACGTCGGCGATGCGCTGCGCCTCAAACAGGAAGAAGCCATCTTGCGCAAGCTGCCCGTCGCCGAGGCGCACGACTACTACGAGGTGCTGGTGCGGCGGGCCCGGCGCACCAAGATGTTGCGTGCGGCTGCTCTGGCGGCAATGTTTGTCCTGGTCTACCTGTGGCGTCGACGACTCCTGGGCAACGGCTAGCACCACGCGATCGGCAGGTACCGTCAGCCCTTGGATGCCGGGATGCCGCCGCTGCAGCGCCAAGCTTGGAATGCTCTGACTCTCTTAAGTCACTTCGTGCGGCTGACCGCTGCGCACCTTCTCCGCCAACGATTGAACCTGGTGTTTGCCCTGTCCTATGGCACCTGAAGCAGACCACGCTAACTACCGAGATCCAACACTGCAGCGTAGATTCCGCGTACCACCTCGGCCATCTTCGTGTAGTCGAGACGGTCGGCGGTGTCCTTCTCTGTGTGATAGTGGAAGTTCCGATAAAACGCGGTGTCGGTGATCATCACGGCCGGATAGCCGACATCCCAGTAACAACTGTGATCCGAAAAATCGATCCCAGGAATGAACCGCAGACCGTTGATCGAATACACGGGTACCATTGAAGCACCGCGCATCGCTTTCTTGACTCTGCGTGTGAGTGATCCCTGTCCAATCTTTCCGATCACGGCGATGAAGTTGCCCACCGAAGGATAAAACAAGCGCATCAGCGAGATCGGAAACTGTTGACTGTCCTCCTGGTCTGAAAAGGTTCCGATCATCTCGATCAAGAGCATGGCGAGCACCTCGATTCGCTGTTCCTTGAGAGCACGGGCATGGACCGCGCTGCCCATTTGCTGGGTGCGAAAATACGGCGGCTCTTCCAGCGTGAACGCAACCAACTCGACGGTGATGCTGGGCAGCTTCCGGTCGACGAGCAGTGCCAGCTCAATCAGGCCCGCAACACCGCTCGCATTGTCATCGGCTGCAGGCAATGGACCCGCCGAATCATAGTGCGCACCGACCACGATGCGCGGCCCCTCGGCCGGACCAAAGCGGGCGATCACATTGCGATACTGATTGCCAGCGACTGAAAACGGCTGCTCGGAGACCGACGCCTTGGTGCGCGAAAATTCGCTGCGAATATAATTAGCGACGCGATCCAGATTGTCGGGATGATCGTGATCGCGCGGGCTCAAAGTCTCGGACAACATGCGCACGTGTGACTCGAGCCGTGCCGGAGCGACTGCGGCAACTCGCAGTCCTGACTCATTTCCCCCCCAGATAGGCTGGGACATCTTCCAAAACCCGACCAGCGCCAAGAGCAGCACGATGACACAAAAGCCCAGCGCGAACCATTGGGGTGCGGCACATGCGCGTAGGTGAAACCAAAGGGGCATGGACCGATGCGTGGCGGGGGGGGCAGGTCTGGATTCTGGTCATGTGGGGCGTGATCGCGGGCTGATTCGGCCGCGAACATGCACCGGGCACCCCGTGAATATACCTGATCGGCGGGGTCTGCGGGACGACCCTGCGGCATTGAAGCCAGTACCGGGCGGATCTCAAACCTCAATATCCAACGGTGTGCCGTCCTAGACGAGGGACTGAAACCACGAGGCGGGCAAGAAAAGCGAGGGGCCGCATGATGTTGCGTGCGGCTGCGCTGGCGGCAACGTTTGTCCTGGTCTACCTGTGGCGTCGACGACTCCTGGGCAACGGCTAGCACCACGCGATCGGCTCGAAATCGTCCACCTCAGCGGCGGGGACGCCGCCCCCGGGCTGGCCTACCTCGGACGCCCGGCAGCTCATCTCCGGGAACCGTCGGTACGTCAGGGATCTTTGCCAGCACAGCCTCGAATCGCTTTCGCTCGGATCTCCCTGCTCGTTCCCCGAGGTATTTTTCAGTAAGCAGAGCAGCGAGCTTTTCCGCAACGGACGAGTTGATGAGTTGATTGATCGAAACGCCCTCCTGGTGGGCAACCTCGCCCAGCTTCTCGTGGATGGACTCGGGCAGCCGAAGACTCAACGTACTCATTGGGATCCTCCAATCTTCTTCAGGAAAGGTAAGCGTTCACGCTGCGGCTGACAAATCCGGTGCGGAAGGCACGGACTGGGGGAGCAGGGAGGGTGCAGCAGCGCCATTGAGGGCAGCGGTACAGGCGGCTTTGAGAT
>CAYSKR010000160.1:0-38832 GCA_964431675.1 uncultured Myxococcales bacterium | reverse complement strand
CCGAGGAGAGAAGCGATGGCCAAGGAAAAATTTCTACGCAACAAGCCGCACCTGAACGTGGGCACGATCGGGCACGTGGACCATGGGAAGACGACCTTGACGGCGGCGATCACGAAGGTGCTGGCGAAGAAGAACTTCGCGAAGTTCATGGCCTACGATCAGATCGACAAGGCACCGGAAGAGCGGGAGCGCGGCATCACGATCGCGATTGCGCACGTGGAGTACGAGACAGAGAAGCGGCACTACGCGCACGTTGACTGCCCTGGCCACGCGGACTACATCAAGAACATGATCACCGGCGCGGCGCAGATGGACGGGGCGATCCTGGTGGTGTCTGCGCCGGACGGCCCGATGCCGCAGACGCGCGAGCACATTCTGCTTGGGCGACAGGTCGGGGTGCCTGCGATGGTCGTATTTTTGAACAAAGTGGACATGGTGGCGAAAGAGGACGCGGAGCTGCTCGACCTGGTCGAGCTGGAGTTGCGCGAGCTTTTGACCAAATACAAGTACCCCGGGGATACGACGCCGATCATTCGCGGCAGCGCGTTGAAGGCGCTGGAAGGGGACGCTGGCGAGCTGGGCGAGCCGTCGATCGCAAAGTTGATGGATGCGCTGGACACGTTCATTCCCGAGCCGAAGCGGGAGATCGACAAGCCGTTTCTGATGCCGGTGGAAGACGTGTTCACGATTTCTGGCCGCGGGACGGTTGTCACGGGGCGGGTCGAGCGCGGGATCATCAAGGTCGGCGACGAGATCGAGATCGTGGGCTTCCGGGACACGCAGAAGTCGACGATCACGGGCGTGGAAATGTTCCTCAAGCTGCTGGACGAGGGCCGAGCTGGGGACAACATCGGGGCGCTGTTGCGCGGGACGAAGAAGGAAGACGTGGAGCGTGGGCAGGTGCTGGCGATACCCGGGACGGTGACGCCGCACAAGAAGTTCCGCGGCGAGATCTATATATTGAAGAAAGAAGAAGGCGGACGGCACACGCCGTTCTTCAAGGGGTACCGGCCGCAGTTTTACTTCCGGACGACGGACGTGACGGGTCTGGTGCAGTTGCCCGAGGGCGTCGAGATGGTGATGCCCGGTGACAACGTGAATCTGGAAGTCGAACTCATCACGCCGATCGCGGCCGAAGAAGGCTTGCGCTTCGCCATTCGCGAAGGCGGCAAGACCGTCGGCGCCGGCGTCATCACCAAGATCGTCGAGTAGAAGGGGATCCCCGTGACGCCCAAAATTCGCATTCGCCTCAAGGCCTACGACCATCGCCTGTTGGATCAGTCCACAAGCGAGATCGTTGATACGGCCAACCGCACCGGTGCCAAGGTGGCGGGGCCCATCCCGCTGCCGACCTCCATCAACAAGTATTGCGTGCTGCGATCGCCGCATGTGGACAAGAAGTCGCGCGAGCAGTTCGAGATTCGCACGCACAAGCGTCTGCTCGACATCCTGGATCCCACCCAGCAGACGCTAGATGCGTTGATGAAACTCGACCTTTCGGCCGGCGTTGACGTCGAGATCAAGACCTAGGAGCATCCATGCAACTCGACGTCGTTGATATCAAGGGCAAGAAGATCGGAGAAGTTGAAGTCTCCGACGCCGTGTTTGGCGCCAAGGTCAAGGACTACCTCCTGTGGGAGGTGGTCAATGCCCAGCGCGCAGCGAAGCGCGCGGGGACTCATGCGACCAAGACGCGCGCATTCGTCCGCGGGGGAGGACGCAAGCCCTTCAAGCAGAAGGGCACTGGTAACGCGCGACAGGGTTCGATCCGATCGCCCCAGTTTGTCGGCGGCGGACGCGTCTTTGGGCCGCACCCGCGCAGCTATGCGTACACGGTCCCCAAGAAGGTTCGCAAGGCAGCGCTGGCGTCGGCGCTGTCGTTGCGCGCGCGCGAAAAGAAGATCGTGGTCGTCGATGCGTTCGAGATAAAGGCCCCCAAGACCAAGACGATGGCAGAAGTTCTCAAGGCGATCGGCGCACCGTCTGCCCTCGTGGTTGACGCCCGCGAAAACGCCAACCTCATCAAATCGCTGCGCAACCTTGAGGCAGCAAAGTGCCTGGCTCCCGAGGGGCTCAACGTGTATGACCTGCTCAACTTTCCGGCGCTGGTGATTGCCAAGGGTGCCATCAAGGCGATCGAGAGCCGCGTTGCGGGACCGGCCGAGGCGTAGGCGAGAAAGACCAACATGCGAGCGCCACAGACCATCATCAAGCGTCCCCTCCTGACCGAAAAGGGAACTGCCCTGAAGGACACGGGAGGCCGTGCCGAGGACGAGGAACTCTCGCCCGAATCGGTCGCGCCTCAGTTGCTTTTTGAGGTGGCTGTCGATGCGAACAAGATCGAGATTCGCCGTGCGGTCGAGAAACTCTGGAGCGTCGAGGTGCTCAAGGTGCGCACGCTGATCGTGCGCGGCAAGGAAAAGCGCGTCGGTCGTTTCGTCGGCCGACGTTCAACTTGGAAGAAAGCCCTGGTGACGCTTGCGCCAGGACAAACGATCGACTTCTTCGAAGGGGTCTAGCCATGGGTTTGCGAACTCCCAATCCAATCACTCCCGGCATTCGCGGTCGCGTTGCTCCGGACTTTTCCGATCTGACACGCGGGGCCCGGGCTCCGAAGGCACTGCTTGAAAGCAAGTCGTCCACCGGCGGACGGAACCACTACGGGCGCATCACGTCGCGTTTCCGCGGTGGTGCTCACAAGCGCAGCTTCCGTGTCATTGACTTCCGGCGCGAGAAAATCGGCGTGCCGGCCAAGGTCGAAAGCGTCCAGTACGATCCGAATCGGAGCGCGCGGATTGCGCTGTTGAACTACGCCGATGGCGAGAAGCGGTTCATTCTGTGCCCGGCGGGCCTCAGCGTTGGCGAGACGGTGGTTTCGTCTCGACATGCGGACATCAAGCCGGGCAACAGCCTGCCGCTGCGTGCGATTCCTCTCGGTACGACCATTCACAACATCGAGACGAAGATCAACGGTGGTGCGCAACTGGCCCGCTCGGCCGGCGTCGGGGCGCAGCTCATGGCGAAAGAGGGCGATTGGGGCCAGGTGCGGTTGCCGTCGACTGAAGTGCGTCTTGTGCATCTCGACTGCCGCGCCACGATTGGACAAGTCGGCAACGTCGAACACTCAAGCGTCCACATCGGCAAGGCTGGTCGGAACCGCTGGAAGGGCCTGCGCCCACACAACCGCGGCGTGACCATGAACCCCATCGATCACCCGATGGGCGGCGGCGAGGGTCGATCCTCTGGTGGTCGGCACCCGTGCTCGCCCTGGGGGCAACTTTCGAAGGGTCTCAAGACCCGCGAGAACAAGCGAACGGACCGCATGATCATCAAGCGACGCGGGGAGAAATCGTAAGCCATGCCACGTTCAGTCAAGAAGGGCCCGTTCATCGACGACCACCTGATGGCCAAAGTCGTCGACATGCAGAAGCAAAAGGCCAAGAAGCTCATCAAGACTTGGTCGCGGCGATCGACCGTGTCGCCCGACATGATCGGATTGACCTTTTCAGTTCACAATGGGCACAAGTTCCTGCCGGTGTTCGTGAACGAGAACATGGTGGGTCACAAACTGGGCGAGTTTTCTCCCACCCGGACGTTTCACGGACACACGGGCGAGCGCAAAGGCGCGGCTCCGGCGGCAGGCGCAGCGCCAAAGGCGGCCCCTGCGGCTGCGGCACCTGCTGCGGCGGCAAAAAAGGCATGAGCGGGCCAACGCCCGGAAAGATGACCTCCAATGGCTAGGGCAATACTCAGAGGTTTTCGCGAATCACCCAGGCGCGTGCGCATGGTCGCCGAAATGATCCGCGGCAAGGCGGTCGAGGACGCGCTCGCGATTTTGCACTTCCAGCAGCGAAAAGCGGCCCGCATGTTGTCGAAGGTGTTGGGTTCGGCCATCGCCAACGCCACGGAGAACGAAAAGGCCGACGCCGACAAGTTGGTCGTGTCGAGCGTCAGTGTGGACGGCGGACCGACGCAGAAGCGCGGCATGGCGCGTTCGATGGGGCGCACCAATCGCATCATCCGAAGGACATCGCACGTGACGGTTGTCGTCGACGTGCCGCAGGACTGAGGGGACCACACGCATGGGTCAAAAAACACATCCAATAGGTTTTCGTTTGGGCGTCGTCCGGGGCTGGACGTCGACGTGGTACGCCGATAAGGACTACGCGCGCTGGCTGCATGAGGACATGCGTCTCAAGGCGTTCGTCAAAGAAAAGCTCGGTCACGCTGGCGTGGCCTCGGTCGAGGTCGAACGGGCCGCCAGCAAGGTCAAGATTAACATCTACACGGCGCGGCCCGGGATCGTGATCGGCAAGCGCGGTGCGGGGGTCGAGACGTTGAAGAAGGAGGTCCAGGCGCTGACCAAGAGCGAGGTTTTTCTCAATATTCAAGAAGTGCGCAAGGCGGAAACCAACGCTCAGCTCGTGGCTGAAAACGTGGCCACGCAACTTGAGCGCCGGGTGGCCTTTCGTCGGGCCATGAAGAAGGCAGTGCAAACGGCGATGAAATTCGGCGCGAAGGGCATCAGGCTCGCCTGCGCCGGTCGCCTTGGCGGCTCGGAAATGGCACGCTACGAGTGGTACCGCGAGGGTCGCGTGCCGCTGCACACGCTGCGGGCTGATCTCGAGTATGGCACGACTGAGGCGCACACGACTTATGGTGCGATTGGCGTCAAGTGCTGGATTTTCAAGGGCGAGGTTTTGCCCCAACGCTCGGGGCGTCTGGCCTAGTCACGATAATCAAGAAGGTCGAACATGCTCGCACCCAAAAAAGTTAAGTGGCGAAAGCAGCAGAAGGGAAAGATGCGTGGTCTTTCCAAGGGCGCCTCGTTCGTCGAATTCGGCGAATTCGGTCTGCAGGCGTTGTCCTGCGGCTTCGTCACGTCGCGCCAGATCGAGGCGGCGCGCATCGCGATTTCTCGACATGTGAAGCGCGGCGGAAAACTCTACATTCGGATTTTCCCCGACAAGCCGTTGTCGAAAAAACCAGCAGAAACGCGCATGGGACACGGCAAGGGCAACCCTGAAGAGTGGGTGGCCGTCGTAAAGCCTGGCCGGGTGATGTACGAGCTTGAGGGCGTCGGGGAGCAACTCGCCCGCGAAGCGTTTACGCTGGCAGAGCACAAGCTCGCCGTTCAGACGCGCTTCATTAGCCGGGAGAACGTCCTATGAAGGGCATCAAAGCCAAGGATCTGCGCGGCAACGATCCGGCCGAACTGGCTCGCACGATCGACAAGACGCGCGAGGATCTTTTCAAGTACCGGCTCAAGCAGTCAACCAACCAGCTTGAAAACGTGATGCTGATCCGAACCGCCCGTCGGGACATCGCGCGTCTGAACACCGTCCTTGCCGGTCGCCGCAGCGCAGATGGCGCGAAGGGCGCCACTGCCTCGAAGGAGAAATAGCCCGTGGAAACAGCACCCAGCACCTCTCGGCCGAAGTCGCGCAAGCGGCGGCTAGTTGGCGTGGTGACCAGCGACAAGATGGACAAGACGCGCGTCGTGTTGGTTGAACGGCGTCTTTCGCACTTGAAGTACAGCAAGTACATGACCGAGCGAAAGAAATACAAGGCTCACGACGAGAAGAACGAGTACAAGACGGGCGATCGCGTGATCATCGTCGAGGCCCGGCCGCTGTCGCGGGAAAAACGCTGGCGCGTTGAAAAACTTCTTGATCGGCCGCAAGAGGCCTAAGAGAGCACCCCATGATTCAATCAACATCAACGTTGGACGTGGCCGATAATTCCGGGGCCAAAAAACTGATGTGCATTCGTGTGCTCGGCGGAACCAAGCGAAAGTACGCTTCGCTCGGCGACATCATCGTGTGTTCGGTGAAGGAAGCCATCCCCAACGCCAAGGTGAAAAAGGGCGAAGTTGCCAAGGCCGTCATCGTGCGGACCAAGAAAGAGGTTTCGCGCGCGGACGGTTCGTACATTCGCTTCGATGCCAATTCGGCGGTGCTGGTGGACAAAGACAACGAGCCTATTGGCACGCGCATCTTTGGCCCGGTGGCCCGCGAACTTCGTGCAAAGCGATTCATGAAGATCATTTCCCTGGCACCGGAGGTTTTGTAATGCACGTGCGTAAGGGTGACACCGTCGTGGTGATCGCCGGTAAAGAGAAGGGCAAGCGCGGTCGTGTGTTGCGCATGGTGACCAAGAAGCACCGCCTGGTTGTCGAGCGGCTCAACCTGGTCAAGCGGCACACGAAACCCACGCAGCGAAATCCGCGCGGCGGGATCCTTGAAAAGGAAGGCACGCTGGAGCTTTCGAACGTCGCGCTGTGGTGTGGAAAGTGTTCCGCGCCCAGGCGGATGCGGGTGGAAGACCAGGCGGGGCAGGCCAAACGTCGCCTGTGCGTCAAGTGCGGCGGGGCCTTCGAGGTCGCCTGAGCGGCACCGCTGCAGCGTGAAAAAGGAATCGGATCATGTCGGATCAAGTGGAAAAACCTGAAGAGAAAAAGAGCGGCAAGCCCGCCCTTACGCCCGAGCAAGAGGCCGAAGCCGCTGCGAAGCGTGCCGCTCGCGCTCAGGCCAAGACCAAGGGCAAGGGTGGCGGCGCTTCGGCGGCGGCGCGCGAGGTGGCCAAGGAAAAACTGCGCCGTTCCGCGCCCGCTCGCCTGCGCAAGGCGTACGAGAGCGAGATTCGAAAGAAGCTCATGGCTGAGCTCGGCCTCACGAATCCGATGCAGGCCCCCAAGCTCTTGAAGATCACCGTCAACATGGGCCTTGGCGAGGCCGTGACCAACCCCAAGGTGCTTGATGCCGCGGTTGAGGATCTCGCGCTCATCACCGGACAGCAGCCCGTCGTCACGCTGTCGAAGAAATCGATCGCCGCGTTCAAGCTGAAGCAGGACCAGAAGATCGGGGCCATGGTGACGTTGCGCCGCGACACCATGTACGAGTTCCTCGATCGCCTGGTTGGCTTCGCGCTGCCCCGCGTTCGCGACTTCAAGGGTGTTTCGCCCAAGGGTTTCGATGGGCGCGGGAACTACACCCTGGGCATTCGTGAGGGCCTGATTTTCTCTGAAACCGGTCTCGACAAGGTCGACAAGGCCAAAGGAATGAACATCACCTTCAACACCAGCGCGTCCACCGATGACCAGGGCCGCGCGCTTTTGCGCCACCTCGGCATGCCGTTCAGGAGTTAACCATGGCCAAAATGACAGACCTGCATCGTCAGAAACCGAAATGGCGCGTTCGTCACCACAACCGCTGCGCGCGTTGCGGTCGTTCGCGCGCGTTCATTCGTAAATTCGAGCTGTGTCGTTTGTGTTTTCGCCTGTTTGCTCTCCGCGGGGACATCCCGGGAGTGATCAAGTCGAGCTGGTAGGAGACGTGCATCGATGACCGACCCCATCGCAGATTTTCTCACCCGCATTCGCAACGGCATCCTGGCGCGCCAGGCTGAGATCGTTGCGCCGGCTTCCAAGCTCAAGGCGAGCCTTGCCAAAGTGTTGCAAAGCGAAGGCTACATCGGCGGATACGATGTGCGAGACGCGTTTGGTGGCAGCAGCGACATCGTCGTTCGCCTGCGCTGGCCCGATGCGCGCACCAACGCCATCACCGGATTGCGCCGGACGTCGCGGCCGGGCCAGCGGGTGTACGTCGGCAAGGATCGCATCCCCAAGATCCGATCAGGCCTTGGCATCGCGATCTTGTCGACTTCACGAGGTCTAATGACCGACCGGGCTGCTCGTCGGGCGGGCGTTGGCGGCGAACTCCTCTGCGAGGTGTGGTGATGTCGCGCATCGGGCGTAAAGTCATTCCGCTGCCCAAGGGCGTCACCGTGCTCAAGCAAGAGGGATCGTACGGCGTCAAGGGCCCCAAGGGTGAGCTCGCCAAGAGCCTGCCGGTGGGAATTCAGATCGAAGTAGGTGGCGACACCATTGCCGTCAAGCGGGCCGATGATTCCCGTGAGCTGCGTTCCAAGCACGGCCTTGTTCGTGCCCACCTGGCCAACATGGTCAAGGGGGTCACGGAGGGATGGACCCGCGAACTGGAGATCAACGGCGTCGGTTACCGCGCGGAAGTTGCCGGCGATGCGTTGACGATGACCCTCGGCTACTCGCACCCGGTGGTTTTCAAGCTGCCCAAGGGCGTGAGCGCGAAAGTGGAGAAAACGCGGATCACCCTGACTTCGTCGGATCGCGACCTCATCGGTCAGACGGCGGCCAATCTCAGGGCTCTGCGCTCGCCAGAGCCGTACAAGGGCAAGGGCGTCAAGTACGTAGAGGAAGTCATCAAGCGCAAGGTGGGCAAGGCCGGAGCCACTGGCTCAGCGGGCGGCTCCTAGGATTCCGGTACGCGGAGGAATATTTTCATGGGACTCAAAGGCAAAAGCGAATCTCGCAAGGCGCGGCATCGGTCGCTGCGCAAGCGCATCAACGGCACGCCCGCGCGGCCGCGCCTGGTCGTGTTTCGGAGCGCGAAGCACATCTACGCGCAGGTCATCGACGATCTGGGCCAAAAGACGCTTGTAGCGGCGTCCGACGTGTTGCCCAAGGCTGAGCGGGCAGCGGCGGTGAAACGGCCGAAGAAGGCCGAGCGCGCCAAGATCGTTGGGACTACGGTGGCGAAGATTTGCCTGGAGAAGGGCATCAAGCAGGTTGTGTTTGACCGGGGCGGTTACCGCTACCACGGACGGGTTTCGGCGGTGGCAGATGGTGCCCGCGAGGCGGGCCTGGAATTTTAGGATCTGACTGGATGACATCGAGGAGAACGAATGGCGATTAATTACGAAGAGGTAGGCGAGCTTGTCGACAGCGTCGTCTTCATTAACCGCGTGGCCAAGGTGGTCAAGGGTGGTCGGCGCTTTTCGTTTTCAGCGCTGGTGGTCGTGGGCGACCAAAAAGGGTATGTGGGCGCCGGACTGGGCAAGGCGAACGAAGTGCCGGAAGCCATTCGAAAAGGGACCGAACAAGCGAAGAAGAACCTCTTCAAGATTCCCCTGGCCAACGGCACCATCCCCCACACCGTGATGGGTAACTTCGGTGCCGGTAGCGTGATGTTGCGTCCCGCCAGCGCGGGCACCGGCGTCATCGCGGGCGGTGCCGTGCGCCCGGTGCTTGAAGTTTCGGGAATTCAGGACATCTTGACCAAGTGCATTGGGACGTCGAATCCCCACAACGTCATTCACGCAACCATCGACGCGCTCAAGCGTCTGCGCAGTGCCAGCGATCTGGCTGCTCTGCGCGGCAAGACGCTGGCTGAACTGGCGGAGTAGCAGGTTATGGCAAAAAAACTCAGAGTGACCTTGGTGCGGAGCGGGATCAACCGGCCTGAGCAGCACAAGTTGACCATTGATCGGCTTGGTCTGCGCAAGATAAACCGCACGGTTGTATTGCCCGACAACCTCGCCGTGCGAGGGATGATTCGTTCGGTATCGCACCTCGTGAAGGTGGAAGCGGCCGAGTAGGCCGCCCGCTGGTTTCTACGGAAAGGAATTGCTTGATGGGCACGACGCTTCACACATTAAAGGGGCCACGGGGGGCCACGCGAAATCGCAAGCGCGTGGGCCGGGGACCTGGTTCGGGCACGGGCGAACAGTCAGGCCGCGGCGTCAAGGGGCAGAAGGCCCGCAGCGGTCATCACGGCGCGCGCTTCGGATTCGAAGGCGGTCAGATGCCAATGCAGCGTCGGCTACCGAAGAAGGGTTTCAAGAATCCATTTCGCGCGGAGCGATTCGCGGTGAATGTCGGCGATCTGAACGAGCGGTTCGAAGCCGGCACGGTCAGCCTGGTGGAGTTGCAGGAAGCGGGCCTCGTCCCCCGCAAGTACAAAGAGGTCAAGCTTCTCGGCGGCGGCGAAGTGACGAAGAAGTTCGTCGTCAAAGCCACCGCGTTTTCGGCGTCGGCCAAGGACAAGATCGAGAAGTCTGGTGGCCGGGTGGAAACCGTCGACGTCGCGTAGGAACTGACATGGCTTCTGGTTTTTCGAACATGGGGAAGATCCCCGAGCTGCGTCGGCGGATTCTCTACACGCTCGCATTGCTCGCGGTGTATCGCATCGGCGTATTCGTCACGACGCCAGGTGTGAACCGGGCCGTGATGGCGAAGATCGTCCGGCAGGCGTCGGGTACCTTCTTGGGCCTCTTCAATATGTTCGCCGGTGGCGCGCTTGAGCAGATGTCGATTTTTGCGCTCGGCATCATGCCGTACATCAGTGCGTCGATCATCCTGCAGCTTTTGACGGTGGTCATTCCACGCCTTGAACAGGTCCAAAAAGAAGGCGAGATGGGCCGACGTCGGCTCAACCAGTACACGCGCTACGGCTGCGTGGTCATTTCTCTCGTGCAGTCGTTCTTCATCGCGCGCTGGTTGGTGTCGAACAACTCGGTCTTCGGCGAAGTGGTTCCGAACCCCGGCTGGGACTTCTACCTGATCACGATGATTTCGCTGACCACCGGGACGGCCTTCATCATGTGGCTGGGCGAGCAGATCACCGAAAGAGGCATCGGCAATGGCATCTCCCTGATCATTTTTGCGGGCATCGTGACCGAGATGCCCGACGCGGCCGTGCGCCTGACCATCAAGGCGCGCGATGGCGAAATCACGGCGTTCTCTCTGGCGCTCATTGGCCTTCTGATCGTCGCGGTGGTGGCGATCATCATCTTCTT
The DNA here is from genome assembly GCA_964431675.1 of uncultured Myxococcales bacterium. Lineage (GTDB taxonomy): Bacteria > Myxococcota_A > Polyangia > Fen-1088 > Fen-1088 > CAYSKR01. The sequence continues at coordinate 28,218 of CAYSKR010000160.1, read as the reverse complement.
CGAGCGGGGTCAGCGCCGGATTCCGGTGCAATACGCCAAGCGTGTCGTGGGCCGCAAGATGTTCGGCGGCCAGGCCACGCACCTGCCCCTGAAGGTGAACACTGCGGGCGTTATCCCGCCGATCTTTGCGTCGTCGATTTTGATGTTTCCGCAGCAGATCGCTTCGTTCGTGAACCACCCCGCGATGAAGCGGATCTCGGATGCGCTCGCTCCTGGAGACTGGCGTTACAACGTGCTGTACGTCGCGCTGATTGTCTTCTTTTGCTACTTCTACACGGCAGTCACATTCAACCCCGTGGACGTGGCGGACAACATGCGGAAGAATGGGGGATTTATTCCTGGAATTCGTCCCGGCAAGGCCACCGCGCAGTACATCGACAGGGTGCTCACGCGCATCACGTTCGGCGGGGCGATTTACATCTCGGCCATCTGCGTGTTGCCGACGCTGCTCCACGAAAACCTCAGCGTGCCATTCCAGTTCGGTGGCACGGGCCTGATGATCGTCGTGGGTGTCGCGCTGGACACCGTCCAGCAGATCGAGTCGCACCTCATCACCCGTAATTACGAAGGCTTCACGGGACCCAAGGGCCCGCGCATTCGTGGCCGCGGCGTGCGAGTGGCAGGTCCGGTTGGAGCGTGAATCGGTGGACCATGATGCATCGCAATCCCGGGGCATAAGCATGGGAATCCAGCTCAAGAGCCAGAACCAGCTTAACAAGCTGCGCGAAGCGAACCTGGTGGTTTCGGACGTCCTGGACGCCGTGCAGGCAGCGGCCGGGCCCGGCGTCACCACCTGGGAATTGGATCAGGTTGCGGCACGCCGGTGCAAACAACTCAAGGCAGAGTCTGCATTTCTCGGCTACCACGGGTATCCGGCCGTGCTCTGCACGTCGGTCAACTCGGTGGTTGTGCATGGCATACCGCGTAAAAGTCTGGTTTTGAAGGACGGCGACCTCCTTTCCATCGATTTTGGCGCGTTCAAGAACGGATGGTGCGGGGATTCCGCGCGCACGCTTCCTATCGGGAAGGTCAGCGCCGCTGCCCGCAACCTGATGGAAGCGACTCGTCTGTCACTGGAAAGCGCCATTTCGCAGTGCATCCCCGGACGTCGGCTGGGTGACATCGGCTGGGCGGTGCAGTCGCTGGCCGAGGCGCGGGGGTATTCGGTGGTTCGGCAGTTCGTCGGCCACGGCATCGGTGAAAAGATGCACGAAGCTCCCCAGGTTCCGAACTATGGCGAACCGGGGAAGGGGGCCCGTCTTTCGGTTGGGCTGGTGGTGGCCATCGAGCCGATGGTCAACGCGGGGGCGGCGGAAGTTGTCGTCGAAGAAGATGGCTGGACTGCTGTCACGAAAGATGGTAGCCTCTCGGCCCATTTTGAGCATTCGGTGGCAATCACCGAAAAAGGCCCCTGGGTTCTGTCGCGAGCCTAGGAATATTTTCAGGGAGCCGCATGAAGGTCAGAGCGTCAGTCAAAAAGATGTGTGTCAAGTGTAAGGTCATTCGGCGTCGTGGCGTGCTGCGCGTCATCTGCGAAAACGCCAACCACAAGCAACGGCAAGGTTAAGGAGACGCATGGCTCGCATTTCGGGTGTCGATCTTCCCAAGAACAAGCGCATGGAAATCGCACTGACGTATCTGTACGGCGTGGGCAAAACGCTGTCGCGCCAGATCTTGAAAGCTGCCGACGTTTCTTTGGACAAGCGCACCGACGATCTCGACGACAACGAGATCAGGCGCATCCGTGAAGCCATCGAAGCGAAGAGCCTGAAGGTCGAAGGCGACTTGCGGCGCGAAGTTGCCATGAGCATCAAGCGATTGATGGACCTCGGTTGCTACCGTGGGCTTCGGCACCGCAAGAGCTTGCCGGTGCGGGGACAGCGAACGCACACGAATGCACGTACCCGCAAGGGCCCACGAAAAGGCACGCAGATCAGGAAAAAGGCCGAGGGCCCCGGCGCTTAGTCGCACCGGCATCAAGAAACGGATTTATCCAACATGGCAAACGAAGCAGAAAACGCACCTGCAGCCGAGGGCGCCGCGAAGGCCCCGGTTGTACCCAAGGCAAAAAAGCTCAAGAAGAGCGTTCAAAGCGGCATCGCGCACGTCACGGCATCGTTCAACAACACCATCGTCACCATCACCGATGTGTCCGGGAACGTGATCGCGTGGTCATCGGCCGGCGTCAAGGGCTTCAAGGGCTCCCGCAAGTCCACGCCGTTCGCCGCTCAGCTCGCGGCCGAAGATGCGGCACGCAAGGCGATGGAACACGGGATGCGATCAATCAACGTGTTCATTCGCGGACCCGGGTCGGGGCGGGAGTCGGCGTTGCGCGCCTTGGCGGCGACGGGGTTCAAGATCAACCTGATCAGAGATTTGACCCCGATTCCTCACAACGGTTGTCGGCCGCCCAAGCGGCGCCGCGTCTGAAGTTTTCTCAGAAAGGGTAAATCTTCTCATGGCCAAGTATTCCGGTCCGGTCTGTCGGCTCTGCCGACGCGAGGACACAAAACTCTTCCTCAAGGGAGATCGCTGCTACACGGACAAGTGCGGCTACGAGCGTCGGGCGTATGCGCCAGGCCAGCACGGGCAGGCGCGTCGCCGGAAGGTGTCGAATTACGGCACCCAGTTGCGCGAGAAGCAGAAGGTCAAGCGCATCTACGGCATCGCCGAGCGGCAGTTCCGCGGCTATTACTACCGCGCGACGCGCATGAAGGGCGTCGCGGGCGAGAACCTCTTGCAGCTGCTGGAGCGCCGCCTGGACAATGTCGTCCATCGCCTTGGTTTCGCTTCCGACCATGCCGAGGCGCGCCAGCTAGTTCGCCATGGGCATCTGCACGTGAACGGCAAGCGCGTGAACATCCCTTCGTTCCTGTGCCGCGCCAACGATGTCGTCACCGTGCGCGAGAAGTCGCGGCCGATGACGCGCATCCAGGAGAACCTTGCGGCGGTGGATCGCCGCGGTGTGCCCAAGTGGATGCAACTGGACAAGGACAGTTTCGAGGGCAAACTCCTGACGCTTCCGGCGCGCGAGGATCTGACGATGCCGATTCGCGAGCAACTGATCGTCGAGTTGTATTCGCGCTGAGCCGATTCTTAAGTATTCACGACCACAGTAAGTACCCAGCAGAGGAGAGAGCGGAATGTCGATTGGGACCATGCAGTCTTCACAGCAAGGATTTGTCGCGCGCAACTGGCGGGAGCTGATTCGCCCGCGTCGGTTGGAACTCGACGACGAGACCGCCGCTGACACCTACGGTAAGTTCACGTGTGAGCCGCTTGAGCGCGGGTTCGGGACGACCATTGGCAATGGTCTGCGCCGGATCTTGCTCTCCTCTCTGCAGGGGGCGGCGATCACCTCGATCAAGGTCGAGGGAGCGATGCACGAGTTTTCGTCGCTGCCCAACGTGGTGGAGGACTTGACCGAGATCGTTCTCAACCTCAAGCAGGTCATCGTGAGCGTTTCCGACAACAAGCCGCGCACGGTGCGGATTGAAAAGGACGGCGAGGGCAAGGTTACCGCGGGCGACATTCAGGCCCCCGAGGGCGTCGAGATTCGCAACCCGGAGCATCACATCTTGACGTGCTCCAAGGGTGCCAAGGTGCGGATGGAGCTTGAGATCGGCGTGGGCCGCGGCTACGTGCCCGCCGAGCGCAACAAGTCGCTCAACATGCCGGTTGGCGTGATTCCGATCGACGCGTTGTTCTCGCCGATTCGCCGGGTGAACTTCCAGGTCACCAACGCCCGTGTCGGTCAGCAGACGGACTTTGATCGCCTGGCCATCGAGGTCTGGACGAACGGGACGGTGAAGCCCGAAGACGCGGTCGCTTACGCTGCCAAGATCCTCAAGGATCAGTTGAGCATCTTCATCAACTTTCAGGAGGCCGCCGATCCCGTGTCTGAGCCCCAGGTTTCGGAAGAGCTGGCAAAGCTGTCCGAGCACTTGTGGAAGTCAGTGGATGACCTTGAGTTGTCCGTGCGTTCGGCCAACTGTCTGCAGAACGCCAACATTCGGCACATCGGCGAACTCGTGCAGCGCAGCGAGTCCGAGATGCTCAAGACCAAGAACTTTGGCCGGAAGTCGCTCAAGGAGATCAAAGAAATTCTCTCCGGGATGGGACTGTCGTTGGGCATGAAGCTCGACGGGTGGCCCGGCGATACACCACCCAAGAAAACCAGCTAGACCATGAGACATCAGATCGCGGGCGTCCGGCTTTCGCGCACCTCTGCGCACCGGCAAGCGCTGTTTTCCAACCTGGTAGCGGCGCTGTTCCACCACGAACGGATTCGAACGACGGCGGCCAAGGCGGGCGAGGCCCGTCGCCTGGCCGAACGAACGATCACGTGGGTTCGCCGCCTCGGCGACGTTCTCACGAAAAAGCCGGACCGCCGCAGTCCCGTCGAATCGGCGCGTGTTGTCCACGTGGTTCGGATGGCGCGGCGGGTGGTTCGGGATCGCAGCGCGGTGCTGAAACTCCTGGAGGAGATCGGTCCCCGGTACCTTGGGCGCAACGGCGGCTACACCCGGATCGTCAAGCTGGGCCCCCGCCCAGGCGACGCGGCCCCGATGGTGTCGCTCGAATTGATCCCAGGCGATACGGCTCCCGCGGGCTCGCCCGCCAAAGGTAAGAAGAAAGCGGACTAGCGTAGTCGCACGCCAATGGGAGCGGCGGAAGCGACAGATCTGCCGAGCCTCGCGGGTTCGGTCGCGCTTTCGCTCATTTCCCTGGGCGTGGTGTGCGTCATTGCATGGGCCACCTTGCGCTGGCTTGGTCGGCGAGGCGTCGGTCAGGGACACGGGATCTTGCGGGTTGTGGCACGGATGCCACTTGAGCCGCGGCGATCCGTGTACCTGATCGAGGCAGCGGGGCGTCGCTTTTTGGTCGGCGTGGGTGATGGTCCGATGGCCCTCCTGGCCGAGATCAAGGGTGGTACCGAACCCGTCCTTGGGGGGGATGACAGCCTGGTGCCCGGAAGGCCATTGCCATGAGTCTGGGCGCGCTTGGCGCGGCGGTGGCTGCGGACAAGGGAGGTCTTCTGGCCTCTCGTCCGTTGGTGATGATTTTCGCCATGGCGGCCCTGTCGCTGATCCCGTTCGTGCTGCTGCTGATGACCAGCTTCGTGCGGATCGCCGTGGTCCTGTCGATCCTCAAGAGCGCACTTGGCACGCCGCAGATCCCGCCCACCCAGGTGGTCACGGGCCTGGCGCTGATCCTGACCATCTACGTGATGGGACCGACCGGCGAGCGCATGTTCCACGCGCTACAGCCCGCCTTGCAGCACAGTGCCGAGGCGGAACTGCTCAGCGTCGAGACGATTGGCGAACTGAAGTTGGCCCTGGACAAGGCCAAGGAACCGCTGCGCGACTTCTTGCTCAAGCATGCGAGCGGCAAGGATCGCGCGCTTTTTCATGCGCTCGCGCTGCGGATGCGCACGCCCGAGGAGCGGGTCAACATCGCTGATCGCGACTTTCTTGTGCTGGTCCCGGCGTTTTTAACCTCCGAGTTGCGCCGCGCGTTCGAGATAGGATTTTTGCTCTTTGTCCCCTTTCTGGTCGTCGACATGGTGATAGCCAACCTGCTGCTGGCGCTCGGGATGCACATGCTGTCACCAACGACCGTCTCGTTGCCGTTCAAGCTGCTCCTGTTCGTCCTCGCGGACGGCTGGCAACTTGTGATCCGTGGACTGGTGGAAAGCTATGTCTAGCGGCTCGATCGATCTGGTTTCTCGCGCGATTCGCGAAGGGCTGTTGCTGGTCGTGCTGGTGTCTGCGCCGCCGCTGTTGGCCAGCATCGTCGTTGGATTTCTGGTGGGCATTTTCCAGGCCGCGACGCAGATTCAGGATCAAACGCTGACCTTTGTGCCGAAGCTCCTGGTGGTCATGGCGGTGCTGCTGGCGCTCGGGCCGGCGCTCGGCGCGCAAGTCCTTCGATTTACTCAGGCGCTGTTTCTGGCGATTCCGAGCGTGCGGTGACCGCAACGGCCCTCTCGCTGTTGTCGGCGCCGGACATCGAGCCCTGGCTCGTGGCGATGGGGCTTGGCGCGGCCCGCACGGTGCCCATCGCGTGGTGGATTCCCGCGTTCGGCGGCACCAATGCACCCGCGACGGTGCGACTTGGGCTCGGATTGGCGATGGCCGCGTTGTGCTTGCCGCAGATCATCGGACACGTGCCCGCTGACGCCGGGCCGGTGGCGTGGCTCGTGCTGCTATGCCGCGAGGTGGCGGTCGGCACGACGGTGGGATTCGTGGGTGCGTGCTTCTTTCGCGGCGTCGAGGCCGCGGGTCGTCTGACCGACATCACGCGCGGTGCCAACATGGCGGAAGTTCTGTCCCCCGTGTCGGAAGGACGATCCAGTCCACTGGGTGACGTCTGGTTGCTGCTTGCCTGCGTGCTGTTCCTCGAACTTGGGGGCGTGGGACACGTTGCGCGGGCACTGGGTCGCAGCTACGAGGCTTTGCCGATCGGTGTGGCGACATTGGGGGCGATGCGGGCGGCACCGTTGCTCAGCTTGGTTGGCGCGGCATCGGGCGGAGTGCTGTCGGCGGCGCTGGGACTTGCGGCACCCGCGCTGGTGGCACTGCTCCTGGCCGATGTGGCGCTCGGCGTGGTCGCACGCGCGGCACCTCAGGTGCCAATCTATTTCGTCGGCATGCCCGTCAAGGCACTTTTGGGGGTAGGGATGGTGCTGCTTGGATTCGGTGCCTTGCAAGCGGCCCTGGTGGCGGGCCTGCGGGGCTGGGGTGCGATGCTCGATCAAGCTTTTGTCTTGTGGCGTTGAATGAGCGCGGAAGGAGACAAGACCGAGGAGCCGACCTCGAAGCGCCTCGACCAGGCGCGGCGCAAAGGGCAGGTGGCTTTCTCGCGCGATCTTGGCGGGGCGGTGGCCCTGGCGACCATTTTTGCCGTCCTGACAATTGGCGGGAGCCGCTGGGAGGCCGGCCTGCGAGCATACCTGCGTGTCGGCATTGCGTCCGCGTTCGGGCCATCGACGGGATTCGCGCCCTTCGCTGCGCTTGACCTGGCTGCAGGCACGATGCTGCGTGCGACCCTCGTGGTTGCACTTCCGGCCGCACTGGTCGTCATCATCGTCGGCTTGTTGCAGACGCGCTTTTTGCTCTCATTCGAGGCCCTGCGCCTGGATCTGGGCCGCGTCATGCCTTCGCCGGGGCGCGTCTTCGGTCTTTCAGGTGTCGTCGAGCTGGGCAAGGGACTCGTCAAGGTCGCGATTGTCGGCGTGATTGCGTTCGCGACGCTGCGGGCCTTTGTCCCGGTCTTCGCCAACGCGGCCGGCTCAAGTGTCCCAAGGCTGATGGCCCTGATTGGAACGACGGCCAGTCGGCTTGGTTTCAGGCTGGTGATTGCCGTGGTGGCGCTGGGCGTTCTCGATTTGCTCTGGCAACGCTGGCGGTACATGCGCGATCAGCGGATGACCCGCGAGGAGGTCAAACGCGAGTACAAGCAGGACGAGGGCGATCCGCAGCACAAGGCGGAACGGCAACGCCTGCATCGCGAACTGCTCGAACAGCGCATGGTGGCGGACGTTCGCAAGGCGGACTTCGTGGTGGTCAACCCCGACCACATCGCGGTCGCACTGCGCTACGATCGCGATCGGGATGAAGCGCCCGTCGTGGTGGCCAAAGGCGAGAGACTCCTTGCGGAGCAGATCAAACAGGTGGCCCGTGAGGCCGGGGTTCCCATCTTTCGCGACGTGACCCTGGCGCGTTCGCTGCGCGAAGTATCAGAAGGCGACGAGATTCCCGAGGCGTTGTTTGAGGTCGTCGCTGAACTTCTGCGCGTCGTGCGTGGCCTGGACGGCCAGCAGGGCACACCCGCCACTGCGACCAGTGAGGCATCGGACGCCAACAAGCAAGCAAGCCCCTCGTCGCACTGGAGACGGGCATAGGGCGTGGGGGCAGGATGCGATATGGTGGCACCATGATGCCCCGGCGCGTGCGCAAGGCCGTCCTGCCGGTGGCGGGAATCGGCACCAGGTTTCTGCCTATCACAAAGGCAATTCCGAAGGAGATGTTGCCCTTGGTGGACAAGCCCGTTGTCCAGATCAACGTCGAAGAGTGTGTGGCTGCGGGCATCGAGCAGATCATTTTCGTCACCAGCCGGGGCAAGGAGCCAATCCTCGACTACTTCGACCGGGCCGCTGACCTCGAAGCGCTGCTGGAGAAGAAGGGCAAGACCGCTGAACTGAAGATGGTTCGCGATCTCAGCGACATGTGTACCATCGTGTCGGTGCGTCAGCCCGAGGCGCTTGGTCTGGGCCACGCCGTTCTTTGCGCCCGAGCGGCGGTTGGGGACGAACCGTTCGCGGTGCTGCTCGGCGACGATCTGGTGCAGGCGGAGCGGCCGGGCATCTTGCAGCTGATCGATGTGTTTCAGGAACGCGGCCAGGGCGTGATTGCACTGCGCGAGGTGCCGCAGGGGCAAGAGCACCTGTACGGCATGGCCAGGACGCAAAAGATCGCTGAAGGGCTGCATCAGATTTCTCACCTGGTCGAAAAACCACCGCCGGGGACGGCGCCGTCCCGCCTTGCGGTGATCGGGCGTTACGTCTTGCCACCGGAGATCTTTCCCATTCTTGAGACGACGCCGCCTGGCCAGGGAGGCGAAATTCAACTGACCGATGCGCTGGTGACCTTGTGCGCGCAACAGGGGCTGATGGGCTGGGAAATCGAGGGCGAGCGCTACGACGCGGGCGACCGGGCGAGCTACGTCCTGGCGATGGTGAAGTTTGCGCTGGCTCGGCCCGACATCGGCACCGAGGTTCGGGATGGACTGCGGGCCATCCTGGGACAACGCTTGGGACAACGCTTGGGACAACGCTAGGCGGCGATGAGCGCCGGGGGAGAAAGCCCCGAGTCCGGGCGGAGCGTCGGAGATCTGGTCGAGGTGGCGGTTGCGCTGCCCTTGGCTGGAACGTTCACCTACCGAGATCCGCGAGGCGGCGGGAACCTGGTCCTCGGCTCACAGGTTGTGGTTCCTTTTGGCACCCGTAGGGTCACGGGATTCGTGGTTGGATTTCCGACCAGCGCGCCAAAATCGGTCAAGGACATCGACGAGGTGGCGGAAGGGGAGCCGCCGGTCGATCCTGCCGTGCTCGACCTGTGCCGCTGGGCCGCCGCGTATTACATGGCGCCGCTCGGCCTTGCGCTGCGCGCAGCGGTCCCGCAGACGGAGCGCACCACGGCGGTGCGGCGGGTGGTTGCAACCGCGGCGGCCCAGCGCCTGCTCGAACGTGAAGATCTGGGGCAAAGAACGCTTCGTGCTCTGGCTCTCGACGAGGCTGATCGCGGGTTGTTGCGGCGTCTCGTGCGATCGTCCAAGGGCCTGACCCTTGCCGGTTTGCAGCGGGGAAGGCTTGCGGGCCGACTGCACAAGCTGATCGAAGACGGCTGGGTGCAGGCCGGAGATTCCATTGAGCCTCGCAGCAGCGAACGCAAGCGCCTCGTCGCCGTCATCACCAGCACGGCCGGAGGCACGATTTCGCCGCGGGCCACGGCAAAAAGAGCCCTGCTGGACCGAATCAAAGCAAGTCCGTCGGGCATTGTGGTGTCCCAGTTTTCCGCCGCAGAAAAGTCGGTTCTTCGGGGCCTCGTGCGCGAGCGGCTGGTTGCTCTTGCGGAGGTGCTGGATGAAGCGGCGCTGGACGCAGGCGGAGCCATGGAACCTCAGCATGTGCTCAACGCGGCACAGACGCTGGCGGTGCAGACTCTGTCGGCGAAGCTTGGGGCCGGCTACGCGACCTTCCTGCTCCAGGGGATCACGGGTTCGGGAAAGACCGAGGTCTACCTGAGGGTTGTCGCCGATGCCCGTAGACGCGGGAAGGGCGCGCTCGTGCTGGTTCCGGAGATCGCGTTGACCCCGCAACTCGCGGGTCGGTTCAGGGCCCGCTTTGGTGATGACGTTGCGGTGCTGCACAGTGGCTTGCCGGCGACCGAACGACGGGCCGCCTGGCGTCGCCTGCGAGCCGGCAAGGTCGGCATCGCGCTCGGCGCTCGCTCGGCGGTCTTTGCGCCGGTCGTGGATCTCGGGGTGGTCGTCGTCGACGAAGAGCACGACAGCTCGTTCAAGCAGGACATGGGGCTTCGTTACAACGCGCGCGATCTCGCGGTGGTGCGCGCACAGAAGGCCGGAGCACTGGCGATTCTGGGAACCGCAACGCCGTCCCTGGAAACGTTTCACAACGTGACGCTGGGCCGTTTTTCACGCCTGCTGCTTTCTGCGCGGGCCAACCCGACGGCAGCGTTGCGGCCGTTGCCTCCGGTCGAGATCGTTGATCTGCGCCGCTTTCAGACCGGGCCCGACGGACTGTTTTCCGCCCCGCTTGCACAAGCGATCGACGCCAATCTCGCGGCCGGAGAACAGACGATTCTGTTTCTCAACCGCCGCGGATTCGCGCCCCTGGTGCTCTGCCGAGCGTGCGGCTACGTGGTCCGTTGCACGCAGTGTGAGGTGGCGATGACGTACCACCACGCCGCGGCGACGCTGCTGTGTCACTACTGTGCCTACGCCGAGAAACAACCGGGCCGCTGTCCGAGGTGCCGCAGCACGAAGATCGAGCGTCTTGGGGTCGGCACGGAGCAGCTTGAGAGCGCTGTACGGACCAGGTTTCCCGCCGCGCGTGTCGCTCGCCTGGATCGCGACACGGCGGGCACCAGCGCAAGCGCGGTTCAGCGCGTCCTGGACCGAGTGCGGGACAGGGAGGTTGACGTTCTGGTCGGAACTCAGATGGTGACCAAGGGCCATGACTTTCCCGGGGTGACGCTGGTGGGGATCGTCATGCCCGATCAAGGGATGCACCTGCCCGATTTTCGCGCGTCGGAGCGGACGTTTGCATTGTTGGAACAGGTTGCGGGCAGGGCCGGACGCGCTGAACTGGCCGGGAAGGTCGTGGTGCAGACGTTCAATCCCGACCATCCCGCGGTTCGGGCACTGATTTCCCACGACTACGAGGGCTTTGCGCGGGCTGAACTCCAGTTGCGGCACGAAGCTGGGTATCCCCCGTGGCACCGGATGATAGCGATCCGGCTCGACGCAACGGACGAGGCTGCGGTTCGGTCTGCCGCCGCGGACGTGGCCCGACGAGCGGGGCAAGGTCCGGGCGTGCGCGTGCTGGGTCCAGCGGAGGCACCCATTCGAATGATCAGGGGCAGACTGCGCTATCAAGTGTGGCTGGTGGGTGCAGACCGGGCACAGCTTGCCGCGGCGGCCCGGCGCGGGGCGCAGGCGCGCCTGCCGCCCGGAGTGCGTTTGGCCATCGACGTGGATCCCCTCAGCGTGCTTTGATGTCCACCAGTGAACCTTCTCATCGTGGCAGGTCCTTACCAGGGCGAGCGTCTGCGCAAGGCTGCGGAAGCCGAGCGCGTGCATGCGGAGATAGTCGAGGCCATCGACCAGTTGACGCCGGAGATCGCCGGGCGACCCTGGGATGCGGTTTTGCTTGCCACAACCGGGACGTTGGATGCAATCCGGGCCGAGGTGAACGCGGTGCGGGACGCGACGTCCGCCATGGTCCCGGTCTTTTTTCTCGGTGACCGCAGCGAGCATGTCGCGGTGGCTGATCTGGTTCGGGGCACCTTCGAACGTCAGGTGCAGCCGCAGGACGTGCTGGCCCAGATGCGGTCGGCCCTCGCAGCCTGGGCAAAGGAAGACGTCACGTTTGCGGGTCCGCAGCGCGCCGCGACCCCTGGGCTTGGTCAGCCATCGGGTATCGAGACGATGCTGCTCCGTGTGATGCAGGGCATCGATGAGACGCTGGAGCAGGAGATGCTCGCGACGGCCAGAATCGTTGTGGCCGACGAGGAGCGCAGCGACGCCGAAGCTGCAAGCCGGGATCTTTTGCGTGCTCGGATCGGCACCAGGTACGCCTTGGTTGAGGAAGGAGACTATTTTTCTTTCCTGGGTATCGTGCGCGGCGCGGCCACGCGCGAGATCACCATCGCAGTTGCCGCCGTCGAGGCGGAGGTTGCGGCATTTGAGAGCAAGGGAGACTCGTCTGCCAAGGCAGCCGAAGAGGTTGCCGCGATTCGCACGGTTTTGACTGAAGCAAGGCGAATTCTCGAGCCCGACAAGAGGCGTCGCGCTTACGAAGCACACTTGCCGCCAACCGCGTCTTCTCGGGTCGACGCGACGGTCGACGGCAGAGCCGTCTCGGCGTGAGTTGTTGCAGGAGACTCGCGTGAAGGTGGTGTTTTTCGGCACGCCCGAGTTTGCGGTTCAGGCACTGCAGGAAGTGATCCGCACGCACGAACTTTGCGCCGTGGTCACGCAGCCAGATCGCCCCGCTGGTCGAGGGCAGGAATCCACCGCGTCTGCCGTCAAGGTCCGCGCGCAGCGGGAAGAGATCCCGATGCTGCAGCCCGCAACCCTCAAGGGCACCCTGGCGCAACAATGGTTGCAGGATTTTGGCGCGGACGTTTTCGTCGTCGTTGCGTACGGACGCATCTTGCCGCAAGCAATTCTGGACATTCCGAGGCTTGGCTCCTGGAACGTCCACGGCTCGCTGCTTCCAGCGCTGCGGGGCGCGGCACCGATCCAGTGGTCGATCATTCACCAGCACACGGTCACGGGCGTTTCCATCATGCGGATGGAAGCGGGGCTTGACACCGGGCCGGTCGCGGCTCGGATGGACGAGCCCATCCGCGACGATGACACCGCAGGCGCGCTGGCGGTTCGACTCGCAACGCTTGGCGCGCGCCTTCTCGGAGAAACGTTGCCACGCATTGCCGACGGTTCGGTGCGCCTTGAGCCGCAAGATCCGGCACTGGCGACGATTGCGCCATTGCTGACCAAGCAGGATGGCCGTCTCGACTTTGCGATGTCGGCGGCGGCGGTTTGCGCCAGGGCGCGCGGGGTGGATCCATGGCCGGGTGCCACGGCGGAACTCGCGGGAAATCCGGTCAAGCTTTTTGTCCCCAAGGTTGTGGAAGGCCGCGGTATTCCGGGCGAGATCCTGGGCGCTGGTCCGGCCGGGTTGATCGTCGCTTGCGGGGAAGCTGCCGTGGCTTTCGGCCAGTTGCAGTTGCCCGGAAGAAAGCGCTTGCCTGCTGCTGCTGTGCTGGCCGGAAATGCCATCCCGACAGGCAGCAGATTCGCAAGGGCGGTATAGTGGAAGCATGATCCAGATCGCACCGTCTTTGTTGTCAGCCGATTTTGGTCGGCTGGCGGAAGAGACGAAGGCGGCGGAGACGGCCGGGGGCGATCTGCTGCACATCGACGTGATGGACGGGCGCTTCGTGCCCAACATCACCATCGGTCCGGTGGTGGTCAAGGCAATCCGGGCCGCGACCGCGCTTCCTCTCGACGTGCATCTCATGATCGTCGAACCCGAGCGTTACCTCGCAGACTTTGCCGCAGCGGGTGCCGACACCATCTACGTGCATCTTGAGGCATGCACCCACCTGCATCGCATCGTGCAGCAAATCAGGAGCCTCGGGAAGCGGGCCGGCGTGGCGCTCAATCCCCACACGCCGATCGATGGTCTTGATGTCGTGTTGCCGGACCTCAGCGCGGTCATGCTGATGACGGTGAACCCTGGCTTCGGCGGCCAGGCCTTCATTCCGGCGGTTCTTCCCAAGGTTCGCGAGCTGCGCGATGAGATCGTTCAGCGTGGGCTCTCGGTTCGAATCGGGGTCGACGGTGGCGTCGGTCCCAGCACCGCCGCGGCTGTCAGCGCGGCTGGAGCCGACGTCCTGGTTGCCGGAGCGGCGGTCTTCGGCAGCAAGGACTATGCAGCCGCCATCCGCGCCATCCGCCAGGCCGCCGAGAGTCCGAGCGGGTCGGCGACGCGGTAAGTCCTCGCGCGGACCTTCCCGCGGACCTTCCCGCGGGCCATGCACACTTGAAATGGTAACCGTTCACGCCCATGACCGAATCCCGTCGGAGAAAGTGGCTCGGTGGCGCGGCTTTGCCGGGGCACCGAGCGGGGGTTTGGGGGGACGCAGAGGCGCCAGACAGCGACGGGACGGAGCTGGAAGGGCATGGCGCCGGGCGGTCCCCCCATGTGAACGGTTACTTGAAATGTTTGTCGGGGCGAGAGGATTCGAACCTCCGACCTTTCGGTCCCGAACCGAACGCGCTACCAGACTGCGCCACGCCCCGCGAAGCAGCGACCGTTGCAGGTTGCGGAATGTAGCACGCAGCGGCCAAACACCAGCAAGAAAACTTGGGGAGACCGACGGAGCGTGGGCCGGCCGGGGGAGTTGGCGTGCTACTTTGACCACCGATTGAAACGGGGTCACGTCTGGTCGGCACTCACCGCGTGCTTGTTTGCGGTCATTGGCGCGTGCCGGAGCCCGGCGGGCGCCGATGCTGCGTCGGTCCTTGGAAAAGAATGGACGCGACGCGGGCCGGATCATTCAGGTAGGAGAAAACCACACGTGCAATACCGACTGCAGAATGGCCTGGAAGTTATTCTTGAAGAGAACCACGCGGCCCCCGTCATCGCCATGTCGGCCTGGGTGCGCGTGGGTTCCGCCGACGAGCCGGATCGCCTGGCGGGGATCGCGCACGTCTTCGAGCACATGCTGTTCAAAGGAACGAAGAAACGTGGGGTAGGACAGATCGCGCGCGAGGTCGAGGGAGCGGGGGGCGAGATCAACGCCTGGACGGGCCACGACGAGACCGTTTACCACCTCGTACTTGCGAGTGCCTTCTTCGGCACGGGTCTCGACGTCCTGTCTGATGCCTTGCAGAACTCGACCTTCGATCCGGGCGAACTTGAACGCGAGCGCAAGGTTGTTCTTGAGGAGATAAAGCAGGGACTTGACGATCCTGATCGGGTCGCGGCTCAGGCTCTGTTTTCCGCGGCGTTCGATCAGCATCCGTACGGCCGGCCGGTCATCGGATCTCCCGCGACCGTGTCCACGATGTCGCGTGACGATCTCCTGCGTTTTTTTGCCGACCACTACGTCGCTTCGAACACCACGATTGTCATCGTCGGGGACTTCAGCGCAGCGGCGGCGCGGGCCGCGATCGAGGCGGCGTTTGGCCGCATGCCGCAGGGCCTTCCGATGCCCGCGCGCCCTGTCCAGCCTCCGCAGCAGGGCCTTCGCGTCGTTGCAACCGCTCGCGACGTCAAGGAGTTGCAACTGCACTTTGGTTTTCACGTGCCGGCGATCAACCACGAAGATGTCCCGGCGCTGGATCTGTTGGCCGTCGTGCTGGGGCAAGGTGAAAGCTCGAGGTTGCACGTCGAGGTGGTGCGCAACCGGGCCCTCGTGACGGGTGCTTCCGCTTACAACTTCTTGGCTCGCGATCCGGGCCTGCTGATGGTTAGTGCTCATCGTCCTGCAGGCCGCGTCGAAGATGCCGCGCGGGCGATTCTTGACGAGGTGTTTCGCCTCACGCACGAGGATCCATCGCCGGAGGAATTCGCCAAGGCGCGGACCATTCTCGAAAGTGATCGCATATACGAGCGTGAAACGGTCCAGGGTTACGCCCACAAGCTTGGCTTCTTTGCCGCGATTGCCCGGGATGCGGACCACGAGACGCGCTACCTCGAACGGCTCGCGCGGCTCTCTCCGGCTGACTTGCGCCGGACTGCTGCCAGCGTGTTGCGGGCGGAAAACATGACGGTGGTGGCCCAGGTGCCGCAGGGGCCGGCGGCCAAGGCAGGGGCGGCCGACAAGGCCGCGGAGCAACTGCGCGCAGTGGTGGCAGCCGCTCAGGAACGAGCGATGGCCCGCCTCGGGCGGCAGGTAATCTCCAGCGACGTGGCAGAGATCGTCGTGCAACGCCGCTTCCGGTCGGGCCTGCGATTGATCGTTCAGCGCGATCCGCAGGTCGCGGTGGTTGCAGTGCGGGCAACCTGGCTTGGGGGCCTTCGCCTGGAGGACGCACGATCGAACGGGGTGTCGAACCTCATCGCCGGTCTGCTGACCCGCGGCACCAAGGGGCGTTCGGCAGAACAGATCGCGGCCATGGTTGAGGGCATGGCGGGGAGTTTGTCCGGCTATTCCGGAAAAAACAGCCTGGGAGTTCACGCGCAGTTTCTATCCCGCTTCTGGGAACAGGGCCTTGACCTGGTCATCGATTCGCTGCGCAACGCGACCTTTTCCGAAAGCGAACTCGAAAAGGAGCGGCGCATCGTCATCGACGAGATCAGGGCCGAGGAGGACGACCTTGGTCAGATGGCCTTTAAACTTTTCCACGAAACGCTGTGGCAAAAACATCCCTACCGCCTGAATCCGCTTGGCAGCGCGGCTTCGGTCGCCGGCTTGACCCGACGCAAGATATTGTCTCATTTTCGTGAGCATTATGACGTCGGGAACCTGGTCTTGGCGGTGGTCGGCGACGTTGACCCGCAGCGGGTTGTTGCCCGGGTCGAGGCTTTGCTCGGGCAGGTTGACCCGGCCCGGATGCAGGCACCGGTCGTGGCGCTGGAGCCGCCGCTCGCACAGCCGCTCGTGGCTTCCCGGACCATGCCTCGCGAGCAAGCTCACGTTGTTTTGGGCTTTCCGGGAACAACCCTGGACGATCCAGACCGCTTCGCCCTCGAGATCCTTTCCCAGGTGCTTGCGGGGCAGGGTGGCCGCCTGTTTGTCGAGATCCGGGAAAAGCGCGCCCTGGCCTATCGGGTCAGCGCGTTCTCGATGGAGGGCATCGACCCTGGTTACTTCGCGGTGTACGTGGCGAGCACGCCCGCGCACCTCGACGAGGCGGTCGCGGCGATCCGCGACGAACTCAAGCGGGTCGTCGAGAGCGGCGTCACGGACGACGAACTTGAACGTGCAAAACGCTACCTCATCGGAACGTCGGCCATTGCGTTGCAGCGCAAGGGTTCGATCGCGACGTCGATGGCGTTTCACGAGGCCTACGGGCAGGGCTGGGACTACCTGCGCAAATACCCCGCGTTGATGCAGGGTGTGACGGCGGCTGACGTTCTTCGCGTGGCGCGCAAGGTGCTCGACTCGAAGCGCGAGGTCACCGCCATTCTGAAACCTGCCGCGGCTGGCGCTCCCCCTGCGGCCTTCCGTACGGCACGTGTCAGCGGCGCACAGAAGGCCGAGAATCCATGAGCAAAGGACGCTCGCCTGACAAAGAGTCCCCGCGCAATCTGCTCACCAGCCTCATCCTGGTTTTTCCGCTCCTGCTCGCGTACCAGCTAGGTGTCCTCTTCACCCTGCCGATGCTCAACGGTGCCGACTTCATCACCACGCTGTTGCTGGGCCATTTCGCCCTCAGCCTGCGCGGCTACTTGATCTTCGTCGGGTGCGTGTTTCTGATCTTTGCTGCGGCGGTTGCGATCTTGCGGCGCAAACAACGCTTCAATCCGAGCATCATCCTTCCGGTCCTGCTCGAAAGCTCGGTGTACGCGCTCACGATGGGCTCGCTCATCGTCTTGGTCATGACCAAGTTGCTCGGCATATCGCCTGTGCTTGCGGCCTCGCTGCAGTCGCAAGGCCTGCTGACCCGCATGGTGATGTCCATGGGTGCCGGAGTTTACGAGGAAACCGTTTTTCGCCTTGGTCTGCTGACCGGACTAACGCTGTTTTTGTCCAAATTCATGGGCGTGCGGCGCTGGCTGGCAGTCTTGGGCGCGCTCGTGATGTCGGCCATCGCATTTTCGGCCATCCATCACATTCCGCCCTACGGGGATCCGTTGGCGCTCGGCATCTTCACTTTCCGGGTGCTGGCCGGTTTGTGTTTCGGGGGCCTGTTCCTGGTGCGCGGCTATTCTGTGGCCGTGTACACCCATGCCCTCTACGACATCTACGTGCTGCTGATTCGCTGACCTGACGCGCAGGTTCAGGAGCGGGGACTACTTCTTTTTTTTCTTGGCCGGTGTCTTCTTGACCGGTGTCTTCTTGACCGGTGGTTTTTTCACGGCCGACTTTTTCGCCACCGATTTGGCGACCGCTGCACTTTTCACCGACTTTGCCTGGGTCACCGGTTTGCCGACGGCGACAGGGGGCTTGCCCGCCGGGGCAGCGCCCTTCGCGGGGCTTTTGCCGAGAGCCTTGCCCTTGGTGTCCTTGCTGCTTGGGGTGGGCGTTCCGTCTCCCTCGGCGGCGAGGGGAAGTCCAGGCATGTCCTTGCGGTTGTGTACAAGGACGCGGCGTGCGTCCTTGAAGGTGACTTCCGCCTTGCTGTCCGATACGACCTCGGACACAAAGCCCACCCCAAACTTCGGGTGGGAGAGCACGAGGTTCTCTTTGTAACGCTCGCGGAATTCGTAGGGCTTCGCATTTTTCTCGCTGTGCTTGGCGAAGAACTCTTCCCAGCTCTGCTTTTTGAGCAGCGCTCGCTTGCGCGCGGCCACTGGTTCGGGAACGTCTTCCTCCACCTCGCCGCGGGGCTTGCGGAACGAGTGGACGTCGCCGCACGGGTTGCATTGAACCCGCCGGATCTCATCTTCATACTTCGAGATAACGACGTGCGTCGTATCGGCCTTGCATTTCGGGCAGTAGGCCTCTACGTCCGAGCCGACCTCGTCGACTTCATTCTCGAACATGAATTCGTCCATCGGAGTTCGCCCTAGTAACACAGTAAGCGACGTGCTGCAACATTTTTTTGCACCACCATGGCATCCGGACGGCGCAACGGTGTATGAATGCTCCGCGCCGGTGTGGCGCGGACACATGCGCTATTTCGACGCTCGCATCATCGAAAACCGGGCACTTGGTGCCGGGTACTACGTCATCCGGATCGGCGGGTGCGACGCGCTGTCCGGTGCGAAGCCAGGGCAATTCGTGATGCTGCGTGGCGATTGGGGGCGCGATCCGCTGCTGCCCCGCGCGTTTTCGTTGCTTTCTGTCGCAGCGGCGGGGAGGGCGGATCTTCTGGCCAAGACGGTGGGACGCGGCACATCGCTGCTTGAGCGCTCCCCTCCCGGATCCCGCGTCTCCCTCCTCGGCCCGCTCGGCGTGCCGTTTCCGGAGCCCGCAGTCGACGCGGTCGATCTTCTGGTGGCCGGGGGAGTTGGGCTTCCTCCCGTCTTCATGCAGGCGGAGCACGCCGCAAGAAGCGGCCATGCGGGTCGCATGGAGATGCTTTACGGCGGGCGCACGTCCCGCGATCTCGTCTTGCTCAGCGAAATGCGTGCGCTTGGAGTGCCGTTGCATCTGGCCACCGAGGACGGAACCCTCGGCCGACGCGGCCGCATCACGGTCGAGCTCGAAGCCAGAATCGACTTCCACCGCGCTCGCGATCCCAGGCAACGATTGCGGATCATGGCCTGCGGGCCGAATCCCATGCTCTGGGCGGTCGGGCGCATTGCCCGCGCGCACCAGCTCGAGAGCTTCCTCTCCCTGGAAGAAAACATGGCGTGCGGGATCGGCGTTTGCCTGGGTTGTGCCGTCCCCGCGCGGTCGCGGCCGTTTCGCTACGTTTGCAAGGATGGCCCGGTCTTTCCGGGCGAGGACGTGGTCGACGTGTCGTCTGGCCCTGTGCCAGCCACCGCGCAGCGAACGCCATGATGAACGCGGTATCCTCGGACGCAAGAGCGCGACCTTCCCCACGTCTTTCCATTGACTGCGGCGGCATCGACTTCTCCAGCTTCGTGCTGACGGCCTCCGGGACGTTTGGTTACGGCAAGGAATTCGAAGGGCTGACGGATCTGCGCGCGATCGGCGGGCTGGTGACCAAGGGCATCTCGCCCTTGCCTCGCTTTGGCAACGCCACGCCGCGAATCTGCGAGACCGCCTCCGGCATGATCAATTCGATCGGGCTCGAGAACGTCGGCGTCCTCGGTTTTGAGCGCGACAAGCTTCCCTACTTGCGCACCTGCGGGACCAAGGTGCTGGTGAACTTTTTCGGCGCGACCTTTGACGAATACGTCGACTGCGGCGCGGCCCTCGCGCGGCTCGATGGCGTCGATGGGCTGGAAATGAACGTATCTTGCCCCAACATCAAGGCCGGTGGCATCGAGTTTGGGACCGATCCGAGGGTTCTGGGCGAACTGGTCAGGGCCTGCCGGTCGGTCATCAAGAAGCCGCTGTGGATCAAACTCACCCCCAACACGTCGGACATCGTGGCGCTGGCCAGAGCGTGCGCGGACAACGGCGCTGATGCATTGTCGGTCATCAACACCATCACCGGCATGGCCATCGATGCCCGCACGCGGCGGCCGAAGATAGCGACGGTTTTCGGCGGGCTCTCGGGCCCGGCGATCAAACCGATCGCGCTGCGCATGGTTTATCAGATTCACCGCGCCGGCATCCCGCTTCCCATTTGTGGCATCGGCGGCATCCAGAGCGGCGAGGACGCGGTCGAGTTTCTCATCGCCGGTGCTACCACCGTCCAGGTCGGCACACAGAACTTCGCCGATCCGTCGGCATCAGAGCGGGTGGTTCGTGAGGCGGGCGAGTTCCTGGCCGCGCAAGGGGTGGACGATGTACGCGAGCTCATCGGCGGGCTGCGGCGTTCGGAATAAACCAGCAATTAACATCCTGGAAATACAGTGGAAACATTGTCAGGTTAAGCTTCGTCCGAGTCATCCAGATGAAGAAGATCGAAGCCGTCATCAAGCCTTTCAAACTGGACGATGTGAAGGATCGCCTGCGCGAGATTGGCGTGCAAGGCATGACGGTCTCCGAGGTGAAGGGCTTCGGCCGCACCGGAGGCAAGAAGGAAGTTTACCGCGGCTCGGCCTACGTCGTCGACTTCGTGCCGAAGGTTCGGGTGCAGATCGTCGTCAAGGACGACATGGCCAAGGACGTGGTCGAAGCGCTGATGGCAGTCGCGCGGACCGGCCACATCGGCGACGGTAAGATCTTCATCGAGCCGGTGGACGAAGTGATCCGGATTCGAACCGGTGAGCGCGGCGAAGACGCGCTCTAGCAGCCCGAGCAGAACAGAACAGGACTGGAAGGAAGGTCATGACAGCATCCGAGGTATTGAAATTCGCGGAGAAGAACGGGGCCAAGTTCGTCGACTTCAAGTTCGTCGACCTGCTCGGAATCTGGCAGCACACGACCATGCCGATTCAGAAGCTGGCGGAGGACTCGTTCAGCGAAGGGTTCGGATTCGACGGCAGCTCGATTCGTGGCTGGAAGGCCATCAATGAATCCGACATGGTGTTCATCCCCGACGCGAGCACCGCAGTCATGGATCCTTTCTACAAGTACCCGACGTTGTCGCTCATCTGCGACATCGTTGACGCGGTTTCGCGCCAGCCGTACAGCCGTGACCCGCGCTACATCGCGCGCAAGGCGGAGCAGTACCTGAAGTCGACCGGCCTCGGTGACATTGCGTTCTTCGGGCCGGAGCCGGAGTTTTTCATCTTCGACGAGGTTCGCTTCAGCGAGGGACCGAACACGTCATCGTACACCATCGATTCGAAGGAAGGGCGCTGGAACAGCGGCCTGGCCGAGGAGCGGGATGGGACCAAGAACTTGGGCTACAAGCCGGCGGTCAAGGGCGGCTATTTCCCGGTGCCCCCGACCGACACCCAGGCCGATCTGCGCAGCGAGATGTCGCTTGCCCTTGAGGCGCTTGGCATTCCGGTCGAGGTTCACCACCACGAGGTGGCGACGGGCGGGCAGGGCGAGATCAGCATGAAGTTCAACTCGCTGGTCAAGATGGCCGACCAGACCATGTGGTACAAATACGTCGTCAAGAACGTCGCCCGCCGCAACGGCAAGGTCGCGACGTTAATGCCCAAGCCCATCCTGGGTGACAACGGGTCGGGCATGCACTGCCACCAGTCGATCTGGAAGGACGAGAAGAATCTGTTCGCGGGCGACAAGTACGCGGGCCTCTCGGATCTGGGCCTGCATTACATCGGCGGCTTGCTCAAGCACGCGCCGTCTGTACTGGCGATCACCAACCCCGGCTTGAACAGTTATCGGCGCCTGGTGCCGGGGTTCGAGGCACCGGTGAACCTGGCGTATTCGTCGCGCAACCGGTCGGCTTCGGTGCGCATACCGGTCAGCGGTCCTTCGCCGAAGGCCAAGCGGATCGAATTCCGCTGCCCCGACCCGACGACGAATCCGTACATTGCGTTCGCCGCCATGCTGATGGCGGGCATCGACGGCGTGCAGGCCAAGACGAGCCCAGGGCAGCCGATGGACAAGGACATTTACGCCCTGTCGCCCGAGGAGTTGCGCGAGATTCCGAAGGCGCCGGGATCGCTCGAAGAGGCACTGGGATTCCTGAAGAAGGATCAGGCGTATCTACTCAAGGGCGACGTCTTCACCAAGGACGTGCTCGATACGTGGGTCGAGTGGAAGGAAGACAACGAGCTAAAGCCCGCACGCCTGCGCCCAACATCGCTTGAGTTCGCGTTGTACTTCGACAACTGATCTCAGTAGATTCAGAGGCGGCGGGCATATCCTGGACGCCGATCTTCGATGCTGTCATTTCGCCAACGCGTGGTTCGTTCCGCCTGGCGCGTGACCCCGCAGCGGGCGCTTTCCTCCGTCATCGGCTGGTGGGCCGAACGAGAGGTGTACCCCGCCGCCGGGCGAACGCGCCATTTGCGAGCGTTCGCCGAGAAGCACGGCATCAACATCGAGGAGGCGGAGAAGCCGCTGGAGGAGTACTCGGGGCTGCAGGAGTTTTTCACCCGCCGCTTGCGGCCTGGCCTGCGGCCGCTCGCGGTCGCACCCGACGCTGTCCTGGCCCCGGCTGACGGCAAGATCGTGGAGAGCGGGCTGGTTTCGCTCGCGAGCGATGTTCACGCCAAGGACGCCACGTTCTCCCTGGTCGACCTTCTGGCGGACAGAAGGCTGGCGCGCCGACTCGACGGTGGTGCCTACCAGATCACCTATCTGTCGCCGCGGGATTACCATCGCGTACACGCACCTTTGGCCGGTGAAGTACGCTCCTGGTGTTTCATTCCTGGCACGCTGTTTCCGGTGAACACGCGCAGCGCCAGCCGCGAGCCCAACCTGTTCAGCAGGAACGAGCGCCTGGTGACGGTCATGCAGACAACGGCGGGGCTGGCGATCGTCGTCATGGTCGCCGCAGTCGGGGTCGGGCACATCACGACCGCGTACGATCCTGGCATCGCCACCCACGGCGCTGGATTTGCTGGAAAGGCGGTTCGTCGCCAAGATCTCGCGCAACCGATTGCCCTGGAGCGGGGTGACGAACTTGGAACCTTCAACCTTGGATCTACAACAATCGTGATTTTCGAGCCGGGACGGGTGATGCTTGATCCCGTGAATCCCGGCCAGGCAGTCATGATGGGCAGCGCGCTTGGGCGTGTGCTGGGCCGGGAGGCTGCAAGCGCATGAGCAAGATCGACGATCTGTCTCCCGAAGATCTGGATGAACTCCAAATCGAGGAGATCCCGCCCGCCGAGGCCGCAACCGTTGCCCCATCCCGTCCGCCGCCTGCGCCCCCGCAGGCGCGCGGCTTTATCGTCGCGACACCGCCCATTTTGCCGGCGGGGGCCGTGTGGCCCGAGGCGTTGCAGCGGCGCCAAAAAAAAAGCAAGAAACGGCTGCGGCCGTGGTTTGAGGAAGTCTTCAACGAGGACTACCTGCGGACGCTCCCTTACACGACGCCCGAGCAGACGCTGCGGGAGATTGCCTTCATCAAGGAGTCCCTTGCATCCCCGCCCGCGAGCAAGTTGCTGGATGTGGGCTGCGGTTACGGTCGCCACGCCATCGAACTCGGGCAAAGTGGGTTCCAGGTCACGGGCATCGATCTGTCGCTGCCTTTGCTCATCCGGGCGGCGGACGAGTCGCAGAAGCGCGCGTTATCGGTGTCCTTCGTTCACGCCGACATGCGCGAGATGACGTTCGATGCTCAGTTCGACGGCGCGTATTCCATGCTCACGTCGTTTGGCTACTTCGACGAAGAAACCAACTTCAAGGTCGCGACGTCCATCCTCCGGGCGCTCAAGCCAGGCCGGAGGTTCCTGATCGAGACGGTCAACCGCGACTACGTGGCTGCCGAATTGCCCACCCGCGTCTGGTGGGAGGGGGACGGCTGCGTCGTGCTCGAAGAAGTCGATTTCAATTTCCACACGAGCCGCATCAACGTCAGGCGTTCGCTCGTGTTCGCCGATGGCCGTCAGGTCGAGCAAGAGATCTCGATACGCGCCTACAGTTTGCACGAACTCGGCAAGCTCCTCCGGCAGGCCGGATTCCGCGTGATTGAGGTCTCGGGCAGTGTGTCAACGCGCGGCCACTTTTTCGGTGCCACATCGCGCAACGTGATCCTCGCCTGCGAGCGGCCCACCAACTAAGCCGATAGGTTCCGCGGCCTTGGGGCCGATCGACGGAAAATCCATCGGGTGCTTGCTTGTCCCGGCCCGGCCGGTGTCTCAAGTAGCGTCGTACGCCACTTTAGGCTTTGGCCCGATGTCGCCGATGTATAGGGTGAGCATCCAACGGAACGTCCGAGGAATATTTCTCGCTGCTGGGTGCATTACGAGAGATGAGGACGCCGTGCGAAACTCAAGACTGATTCGCCAAAAACGAGCAACGCCATCGCCGAGGATGCGGCGCGTCGCGCGTCGTTCGTCGCGGGAAGCAACACCTGTTGCCGAGGATGCGGCGATCAACCTGGCAGTCGCTCTGCGCGCCGAGGTCAGCGAAACCAGAGAGATTCCGGTTGTTGAAGAAGAGTCGATCGTTGCGGATGCCACCGCGCAGGTCGACGAGGCCGAAGCGCCGGTGGTGACGCCCAGGCCCCGGGCGCACGACGAGCCGCAGAGTTTCCTCGCGATGTATTTCCGCGACATGGCGGAGTTGCAAGTGCTCAAGCCCGAACAGGAGTTCGAGACGGCGCGCGAGATCGAGGAACTGGAACTGGATCTTTGGCGAACGCTGCTCGGGTATGCGCCGGGCGCGGCGTGGATGAGCGAGACGATCGAAAAAGCGATGGAGAAGGAGGTTCCTGACTTTCGCACTTATCGTTCGGCGGCGGCGGGAATCAAGTCCAAGGTGAGTCCCCTTGCCCGGCGCCGCCTGGATCGCCTGGTGGCTCGCATGGCCAGTCACCTCAAGGAAGTTGATCTCGACCGCATCTTCGTCGACGCGGCGGTTGCGGAGGTGCAGCGTGTGGCGCGCCTTGCCAGGGCGAACGACCGTCACGAACGCCTGCCTTCGTTCAGTTCTGGCAAGGTATTCGCAGCGTTTGCCCGCTTGCTGTCGCAGAAAGTTGCCAAGGTCAAGAACGCAAAAAACGTGTTCGTCAGAGCCAACCTGCGTCTGGTGGTGTCGATCGCGCGTCGATTCAATCGGGGGCGCTTGCCGCTGCCTGACCTCATCCAGGAGGGCAACATCGGCCTGATGAAGGCGGTCGAACGCTACGACTACCATCGCGGGTTCAGGTTCTCCACGTACGCCAGTTGGTGGATCCGGCACGCCATCAGCCGGGCGCTCGCAGACAAGGGGCGGGCGGTGCGCCTGCCGGTGCATATGATCGACGCGTACCACAAGGTCGCCAAGTCGGAACGGGAGCTGCAGGCGAAGCTTGAACGGCCGCCAACCACCGAGGAAGTGGCAGTCGCCACGGGCATTGATATCGACAAACTCGAAAAGATGAAGACGTTCCTGTCGGAAAATCCGATTTCGCTCGATCGTCCAATTTCCGACGACGACGGGCGTCGTCTGGTCGACGTCTTGTCCGATCCGAACGAGGCACCGAGCCCGCCCGAGCAAATGATGAGCAGCGAGACGCAGGCCGAAATGCTGGACCTGCTGCGGGGCCTCAAGCCCATCGAGGCGGATATTCTGGCCAAGCGCTTTGGCTTGCACACCGATCAGGAGAAGACACTCAAGGAGATCGGTGACGAATACCACCTCTCGCGCGAGCGGGTGCGGCAGCTGCAAGAACAGGCTCTGGGCAAGATGCGCCGGGCCATGTCCAAGCTCGAGAGCGCCTAGAATCGGATCTTCAACGCGCCGGGCACGATCTCGAAGGTCGCGGGAAGCGTGCCCGGGGTTTCGCCGTCGAGTTCGATCGGGATCCTGACCGCGGGGTCGTAACTTTCCACGCGCAGGTGGCGCGTTCGAGCCGACGACACTTCGTGCAGAGTGGTGTGCGTGCCTGCATACAGCCGATGAATCTTGGCCACGATCTGCGCCCGCGAAAGGTCGCCGACCGTGACGATGTCCAGCGCGCCATCGTCGAGGATGGCGTCGGGGCAAATTTTCATGCCGCCGCCGAAGCAGATCCCGTTGCCGATGGCACCGAGAAGCACGGTCCTGCGCTGGCGTTCGCCACCATCAAGCGTCAGAACCACATCGACGTTGTCGTACGACGTCAGTGATTGCAGCGTGGCTCCGAGAAACGCCACTTTTGCGCCGAAGCGTTTCGATGATGCGTTCGCATTTTTGGCAACCGCGCTCGAGAATCCAAACGACGCCACGTTGACGAAGTGGCGCACGGCGGTGCGTCCATCGTGGGCGGCAAACGTGGCGCGCCCTGCGTCGACGGTTCGAGCGGCGGCCAATCGAACATGCCTTGCGGCGGCGGCAAGGTCAGTCGGCAAGCCCAGCGTGCGCCGCAAGTCGCCTCCGGTGCCGCGCGGAATGATGCCCAGCTCGGCTCCCGATGCGGCTGCGATCAAACCGTCGGCCACTTCGGAGATGGTGCCGTCCCCGCCAAGCGCAACCACCAGTCGGCGGCCGGCGCGGGCTTCTTCCAGGGCCAGATCGCGGGCATGGCCCGGCCGTTCGGTGAATCGGGAATCGAACGGGCCAAGGCCATCCGTCAGGGGCCCGACCAGTGCCGCCCAGCGCCGTTCGGAAAGTCCGCCCCCGGCGCGCGGATTGACGAGGACCACGGGTCGCGACCTATCCACTGCGAGGGGAAACTAACATGCTATGAGCGGTGACCGTGTGGCTTGGCGTCCTGCTTGCTTTGTTGACCAGCGTGAGTTGGTCGTTCGCCAACGTGTTCATCCAGAAAAGCGGCCGCGCGCTCGGGGCCGCGCGGGCCATGCTTTGGGCGCTGCTGCTCGGCGCGTTGATGTGTGGCGCTGCCTCGATGTTGCTGGACACCCGCTCGGAGCCAATCACGTCCGCGGTCGTCGGCTGGGCCATCGCGGCGGGGCTGGCCGCCGTGCTGGCGTACGTGTGCCTCTTCGCATCGTTTGCGCGGGCGCGCCTGGGCATTGCGGTTCCGCTGGTGTCGAGTTGGGCCGTGGTCTCGGCGGGGCTGTCGTTGGCCGTCTTCGGAGAAAAGCTGGGTCTTTCGCAAGCCGCCGGAGCGGCCTGCGTGTTGTGCGGTGTCATTCTGGTTTCAATCGGAGCATCGCGCGAGGAAGTAGGTGGTGCCCAGATTGGGGTTCCGACGGTCAGGGGTTCCGTGGGCGCTTGCCTGGCCGCCGCTCTCGGCGCGGGGGTGGGGTTTGGCGTGATGGTGCCAGCAATGGGGCGCATCGCGCCGGCGACGGGTGAGTTCGCCGCTTGCGCGGTCGTGTACGCCGTCGCCATCGCTATTGGCGCGCCGCTGGCCCTCGCGCTACGCCAGGACATTTCCAAGCCACCGCGCCTGTTTTGGCCGTTGATTCTCGCCACCGCCTTCACCGAAACAGCGGGCTTCGTCGCGGTGACTCTGGCGCGCCGGTATGCCCCGGCAGCGGTGACCAGTCCGGTGGCCAGCCTGGCGGCGACCCTGACCGTGCTTTACGGATGGTTCGTCCTGAAGGAAAGGCCCGGCAAGTTGGTGCGCGTCGGGGCCGTGCTCGCGAGCGTCGGCGTGGTGGTTCTGTCGCTTTGACTGCCACCCGTCAGTGCTAAACTCCGGCACCTCCCATGGCCCACCAATACATCTTCACCATGCAGAACCTTCGGCGCGTCCACCCGCCGAACAAGGAAGTCCTCAAGGGCATCTACCTGTCCTTTTTTCCCGGCGCGAAGATCGGCGTGATCGGCGGCAACGGCGCGGGCAAATCGACGCTCCTTCGCATCATGGCCGGGATCGACACGGATTTTTTCGGCGAGGCCAAGGCCGCGGACGGAACGCGCATTGGTTACCTGCCGCAGGAGCCGCAGCTCGATCCGACGGTGAATGTGCTCGGCAACGTCGAGCAGGCGGTGGCCGACGTCAAACGGCTTCTCACGCGGTTCGACGAGGTCAACGCCAAGTTTGGCGAGAATCCGTCGGAGGCGGAAATGGACAAGCTCCTGGCCGAACAGGCGAGCCTCCAGGACAAGATTGATGCGGCTTCTGGCTGGGAACTCGACCGCACGCTGGAAATCGCAATGGATGCCTTGCGGCTGCCGCCGCCGGATGCCGACGTGACCAAGTTGTCGGGTGGCGAGAAGCGGCGCGTGGCCTTGTGCAAGATCTTGCTTG
>CAYSKR010000159.1:0-8375 GCA_964431675.1 uncultured Myxococcales bacterium | reverse complement strand
GTACTTGCCCGACGCCGCCTACGGGTGGTGCTGGGGGGCAGGGTAGTTTTTGTGAATCGACATCGACACTGGCGACCTGCGTGGCGGACGCGCAGGGCTGCGTTTCCATTTCGGGGCGAATCACCTGCTCGGCTGGAAAACCATGCATGGGCGCTCATCCGACGGCGAATTGTTCGTGTCCGGCTCCGCCTGT
The DNA here is from genome assembly GCA_964431675.1 of uncultured Myxococcales bacterium. GTDB lineage: Bacteria > Myxococcota_A > Polyangia > Fen-1088 > Fen-1088 > CAYSKR01. The sequence continues at coordinate 8,182 of CAYSKR010000159.1, read as the reverse complement.
GGAGTGTGCGGCGGGGACGGGGACGTCCTGCCAGGGCAATACGTTGGTCACCTGCTCGAACAACAGCAGTGGCTGCGTTGCCGTCACGGGCATGACCGCCTGTCCTACGGGGAAGCCGTGCGCTGGGAACGCTCCCAACGCCGCGTGTACCTGCCTGCCGCCGCCCGCTGGGTGTAACGGACAGGCGTCGGGAACCTTCTGCTCGTTGTCGGCGGTAGCGACGTGCGTCGTTGATGCGAATGGATGCGTCACGGCGCCGACTATGGCGTGCGCGAATGGATGTATTGGATCCCACCCAGGAGCGGCGTGCTGCGTGCCGGTTTGCACGGGAAAATGCGGAGGAGCGGACGCTTGCGGTGGGACGTGTCCGAACAACTGCGTCGGTCTGCAGACCTGCGGTGGTGTCGGGACGGCAAACGTCTGCGGGTGTATGCCGATTTGTGCGGGGAAGTGCGGGGGAGCGGACGCCTGCGGTAGGACGTGTCCGAACAACTGCGTCGGCCCGCAGACCTGCGGCGGTGGCGGTACTGCAAACGTCTGCGGGTGCATGCCGATTTGTGCGGGGAAGTGCGGGGGAGCGGACGCCTGCAATGGCACCTGCCCGAACAACTGCGTCGGCCCGCAGACCTGCGGCGGTGGCGGGATGACCGACGTCTGCGGCTCTTGCGGAAGCCCCATGCCCAACCCCGCGTCCGCAGGCCTTCCGAACCCCGCGTCCTACGACACCGCCACCCCGGGCGTCGTCATCGACAACATAACCGGCCTGATGTGGGAACGCGCGGTGACCAGCACACGCTACAGCCAAGCCGATGCGGCTACCTACTGTACCGCCCTGGGCACCGGCGGCTTTTCCAATTGGCGGCGGCCGACCCGGATCGAGCTGGTTTCGATTGTGGATTTCACAGCAAGGAACCCGGCAGTTAATGGAACAGCATTCCCCGGCACGCCGTCGACCTATTTTTGGACGTCTTCCATAGTGTCCGGCGCGATGGGCGGATGGTTCGTCGACTTCAGCGGCGGCTACACGGCCGTCAGCAGCGCGACGGTGTCGTACGCTGTTCGGTGCGTGCGCGGCACTCCTCAACCCTGTCCGGGGCCGCGGTTTACGGTCACCGGCGGCTGGGTCGGGGACGCGACCACCAAACTGAACTGGCAGCAGACCTTCGGGACAGGGCGCGTCTGGGATCAGGCCAAGGCTGACTGCACGGCGCTGGGCAACGGCGCCCGGCTGCCCAGCCTGACGGAGCTACAGACCATCGTGGACGATTCGAAAAGCGCCCCCGAAATTGACCCCATGGCGTTCCCGGGAACGCCGTCGACCGCATTTTGGACGTCTTCCCTGGTGTCCGGCTCTCCGGGCTACGCATGGTACGTCGGTTTCAACGCCGGCTACACGAGCGACGGCAACATGATGAATTATCCGCTCGCTGTTCGGTGCGTGCGCTGAGGACGGGGACATTTTTACACTTTGACGTTTTGACATTTTCCGGAAGCCGGAAGATAGAAATCACGTGTCAGGTTTCTGCTGGTTGATCAACGTGGCGCGGTCGAAGTGATCGAGGTTTCGCGTGAGCAACGTGGCACCGATGGCGAGGCACACGCCCGCGATCAAATAGTCGGCCATGCCGATGGCGGCGCCGCGTGCTTCCAGCGCTTCTCGGGTCCTGGCCGCAGCCGTTGCTGCCGACTCGTCCAGAGGCAAGATGGTCAGCGCCGCGAGCAGAGCGCTGACCTTGTCCCTCTCGCGATCGGTGCGTGCGCCGCTCTTCAACTCGAAGACGTTCACGACCGTCGTGGCGAGAGGTCCCGCGCTGATGGCGTCCTTGATCCGGCCGCATCCGGGCTCTTTGCCGCGCAGAAAATCAATCAGCAGATCGGAGTCCGCCACCATCATCGCCAGGTGCTCCGGATCCTTCGGACCGAGGCCTCAAGCGCGTCTGCCGCCTCGGCGTCGAGCGTCCCCGCGAGCGCAAGCGCCACCTCGATCCGGGCGCCACGGGATGCTTGTTCGTCCAGGTAGCGGTCCAGGGCTTCCTGCACCAGCCGCGAGAAACCTTTCTCGCCGCGCTCGGCCGCAAGCTTGAGCAGTTTGGCGCGCTGCGAATCCTGGATTTCGACGGTTGTCCTCACCCGTTGATATTACATGCATGCATGTGCATGTCAATGAAAGGCGCCTAAATCGTTAGGCCGCTCGTTTCCGAATGGGACGGCAGCTTCCGCTCGGGCCGATGCCGGGTGAGTTCATGCGCCACCTGAGCGTTCATTCGCGGTGGCGAGGTCAAGAGACATCGCCGAGGACACGGCGCGTCGCGCGATCTTGGGCTGGGAGGTGCGGAGGTTGGGTTGCGGAGATGCGGGTCTGCCAACACTCGTGATGGATCCCGGGGACGCCGATCAGGGAAACGTTGTTAAAACGCCGTCGGGTGCGCAATTTGTCTTCGAGTTTGCGAAGGATCCGTTCCTTGTCGGCACCACGAAGTCCGCGGGCAGTCACCGATGATGTTGATCTGGCCCCTGCTGGTCCACCGATCATCGCCCGCAATCGGGCCGAACCATCGCCGGGTGCTTCATATTGTCTACGGCCCGACTGAGGCGCCAGGGAGGCCTGATACATTGAGGATGTGAGCAAGTTGCCGGTTCGAATGTCCCGCGTGCTGCGCGACGGCGAGCGCGACGATGGCACCTTCGATCTGGAATTCTGGCAGCGCGTGGGTGCCGAGGGCATCTTCGCGGCCGCCTGGGACATGGTGAACGAGGTCAGCGGCATCAGAGGCGGCGGTGGCGAGCAACCACGACTTCAGAAATCCATTGTTCGCGTTGTCCGCCGCGAACAACGAAGCGCTCCGCCGGTCGGCGAGCCTGGTACACCTTGTCCCGATGCCACAAGTTCATGACCTGCCGGTGGTGCTGACGCCCGACGAAGACGGCGGCTTCGTCGTTGAGTGCTCGGCGATCCCCGGTTGCATCAGCCAGGGCGACACCCGCGACGAAGCCCTGGCGAACATTCGCGAAGCGATTGAACTATGTCTTGAGAGCCAGACGGCCGAGGGCTGAGGCCTCAAGCCTATCCGCCGCCTCGGCGTCGAGAGTTCCGGCGAGCGCGAGCGATGCTACAATCAAGTCATCATGGGACGCGTTGACGTCGTTGAGGCGGTTCGTCGCCGGGCACCGGACATCGCCAAGTTCGGCGTCCGGACGCTGGATCTGTTCGGATCCGTGGCGCGAGATGAGGCCCGGCCCGATAGCGACGTGGACTTTTTGGTGCGCTTCGACAAGCCTGCGACGTTCGACTGCTACATGGGTCTGAAACTGCTTCTGGAAGACGTCCTGGGCCGACGAGTCGACCTCGTGACAGAGCGTGCTTTGCGGCCGGAATTGCGCCCAAGCATTGAGCAAGAAGCCATTCGTGTCGCGTGATCCGCTGCTCAGGCTGCGCGATGTTCTTGCCGCCGCGACCCACGCAACTGATTATGCCAAGCAGATGTCAGGCGTCGGAGATCTGGCCGCGGACCGACAGGCATATGAGGCGATCCTCTTCAACCTCTTCGTACTTGGAGAAGCGGCCAAAGCAGTGCCAGCCGATGTAAGAGATCGCTGGCCGGATGTTGAATGGCGCGGCATGGCGGGCCTTCGGGATGTGCTTGCGCACGAGTACTTTGGCATCGACGACGAGATCATCTGGGATGTCGTCAAGAGCAAATTGCCGGGCCTGATTGTGAAGGTGCGCGCGGTGATCGCCGCCATTGAGAGCGACGCAGGCGGCGAGAGTTCGTAGCCACGCGCAGCCGGCGTGATCGAAAGTCCGGCGTCCGCGGGCTGAGGCGTCGCCCCCTACATCCCCATTTCGCGCAGGCCCTGTTGCCACGGCAAGACCTTGATGCCGCCCTCGACGCGGGCGTCGCTGCCCAGGTACCAGACGCGAGCTTCGTGGCGCTTGCCGTAGTGCTCCGCGAAGCGGGCCATGCCGCCCAGATCGGCGGCGCGCACGCGATGGGACGCCTTGCACTCGATTGCCCACACGCGCTTGTCCCACTCGACGATGAAGTCGACCTCGGCGCCGTGTTCGGTGCGAAACGTCGATACGCGAACCGGGCGATCCAGCGCCGCCGCCGCGTCGATGATCTGATTCACCACCAGGTGTTCAAACAGGAATCCGATTCGGTCGGCCGACACCTCAAAATTTCCCAGCAGGCCGTTCAGGACGCCGCCATCGAAAAAATACAGCCGCGGGTGCTGCACCAGGCGGCGCATGGAGCTTCTGGTGAACGCGTCGATTCGCCGCACCAGCAACGTATCTTCCAGCACTTCCACCCAGCGTCCCACCGAACCGCGCGGCACCATCGCCGCCGCCGCAAGTTTCGTGACGTCGAAAAATCGCCCGGAGGTTTCCGCCACCGCCCCGAGGAAGCGAGAGAACCCTTCCAGGCTGCGGCTGAGCGATTCGGCCTGGATTTCCTCGCGCAGGTACGTGGCCGCGTAGCTCGACAGCATCTTGTGCCGGGTTGCGATTTTCGCCTCCGTCAGAACGCCGGGCAGCGCACCGGTCGACAGGACATCCCTGGTCGGCAACTGGTGGTCCATCTCGGCCGCCACGATCGAGCCGAGCTGGTACGTGCTGACCCGACCGGGCAACAGGTTGGCGTTGCCGCGGCGAAGTTTGCGAGCGCTCGACCCGGTGAGAAAAAAGCGGAAGCGGCGCGGCTGTTCGTCGAGCAACGCCTGCACGGTGTTCAGCAACGACGGCAGGCGCTGCACCTCGTCGACAAAGACCGTCGTTGTGCGCGCCGGTTTCGCTTCCAGCCGGGCGCGAAGCTCGCCAGGATTCGAGGCGAAGCGCAGGAACACGGCCTCGTCCGCCAGGTTGAACGTCAGATCCGGTGCCAGGGATCGGATAAGTGTCGACTTGCCCGTTTGCCTCGGACCGAGCAGCAAGACGCTGCGTTTGTCGGCGGCCAGGGTGGCTGCGAGCCGCCGTGTCAACATGAGAGCATTTTACGCGGTAAATTGCTCGCGTCCAGTCAGGCGGCGTCTCTCACCCGAGCAGGCGCCGGATGGGGATTGCCAGCAGGCGATCCTCGATCCGGACCACGGCCGACCCGTTGTAAGCGAGCACGGCGGTCCTGCAGCGTGGCGTGGCGCCCAGGAACGCGCGCAGGCCCGTCAGGTCGGACTCTTCACGGCGGGCGCCCGCCTTGACCTCGATGGCGAGGTTGTCGCGGCCGGCCTCGATCACGAAATCAACTTCATGCCGCCCTTGCACGTTCCAGAATGACAGCCGGGCCTTTGGCCATCGCGCGTCCAGCGCGGCGACCAGATTCTGAGCGACGAAAGTTTCCATCAGGGCGCCCCGCATGGGCTCCTCGGCGCGCGGGCCAATGTTGTCGACGTCGGCGAGGTGCGCGGCAAGACCCGCGTCCTGCAGAAATATTTTCGGGCGCTTGAGCAGCCGACTTGATCGATTGTTCAAAAATGGTGGCAATCGCCGTAGCACGAACGAGGCCTCCAGCAGAGACAGGTAACGGCCGAGGGTCGTCGCGTTCATCTTGGCGTCTCGGCCAAGATCACTGACGTTCAGAACCTGTGCCGTGCGCAGGGCCGTGCGCCGAAGCAGGTTTCGAAACGGGATGAGGTCGCCGATGCGCGCCAGATCGCGAACGTCGCGTTCAAGGTAGGTCTGTTCATACGCGCGAAACCAGGCGTCCGGATCCTTGATCGTGCCGAGGCAGACCGCAGGCATGCCGCCCGCCAGAATTTCTTCTGACGACAACGGAGCAGTGGCACCACCCGTGGCCGGGTGGTCGCCGTCGAAGAGACTCTGCACGAATAGCGGCGCCGCGGTGCGCCGGTCACGTTCCCGAAGCGTGAATGGGTGCAACGACAGATACGCCGCGCGCCCAGCGAGCGACTCCGAAACGCGGGCTCCGAGGCCCATCTGGGCCGATCCCGAGATGATAAATCGCCCGGGACGTCGATCTCGGTCGACGGACGCCTTGATCGCCAGGAGCAGTTCGGGGCATCGCTGTGCCTCGTCGATGGTCAGCGGCCCTTCCACGCGAATAAACCCCTCGGGATCGCGACGGGCAGATTCGAGCTGGCCGAGATCGTCAAGCGTCACGTACAAACGTCCGGGCACACTCGGATCGCTCCGCAAAAGCGTCGTCTTCCCGCATTGCCGCATGCCCGTGAGAACAACCACGGGAAAGTCCTCCAGCGCGGCGACAAGGGCTTGTGTCGCTTCCCTTGGGAGCATCAGCGAAGGCGCGGATGACATTTCAAGATAGTAGCATAACGCCACATCTCAGCCTGTCAATATGCACACACTAAGTGTTGGATTTTGACATGGCTCCGCGAACGCGCGCGCCTACGCGCCAACCCAGTGAGCGTCCAGCCAGGCGAGTGCGTCGGGCGCGGCGCGCAAGGTGGCATCAAGGCCGCGCAGGATGTCGTCGGAGCCGGGGGCCGCCGCCGCGTAGGCGCGCGCGTACAGAACCCAGTTCGACAACTGGTAGTGATGCAGCAGCGGCCCGAAGCGATGGACGGCGAATGATTCAAGCGCCGCCTGCGCCAGCACCGGCTCCCGACACTCGAACAGCGCCGTGCCCACATCGACAAGCAGCTCGCGCAGATCCTCGAACGCGCGCTCGGGGTGGTTCGAAACGTCGGTCAGTAACTCGCTGAACGCCGCCTCTGACAGCCCGGCCTCCTGCGCGGCCTCGCTCATGATCGGGATCTGCGTCGCCATGAAATCGGAGTCGGGCGCGTTCCGCAGCAAGCGGCCGACCAGATACAGATCAAATGCGCTCGCGATCGACTCGGCGAATAGCAACATCGCGGCCGTCGGTGGCGCCGATGCCGTGGCGCCGTCGAGTGCCACGCCCACGATGTGGTGCCAGGCGACGTGCGCGACGACATCGGCGGGAATGCGCTCGTCGCACAGCACGTCGGTGCCGTCCTTCGCACTCCAGAACGTGAGGTTCAGGAACACCGCCCGATCCCAGTTCATTGATGTGCCCTTGGCGGGAACGTGAAACTGGTGGCCGGACGCCTTCAGCGCCCGCTTGAGCCGGTGGTACAGCGCCACGTGCCCGAACGAGCCCTCGTCCTCGATGACAAGGTCGTCCAGCGAAACGCGGCGCAGCGGCACCTGCGCACCTTACTCCCCCACTAATCCGACCGGGCGTGTTATGCATCGGCTCGTCAAATTCTCGCGGGAGGGCGCATGAAATCGGCGATTCGCAACAAGCTGTTCGCAATGATGGTGCTGGAGTTCTTCATCTGGGGCGCGTGGCTTCCGCTCATCTGGCCGTACATGGGCGAGATTGGATTCGAGCCCAGCCAGATCGCGCTGGTGGGTAGCGCGTTCGCCATCGCGTCGGTGCTGGCGATTTTCTTTTCCAACCAGTTCGCCGATCGCAGCTTCGCCGCCGAGCACTTCATGGCGGGCAGCCACCTGGTGGGCGGCCTGGCGATGCTGGGCATGTTTTTCACCACCAGCTTCCCCCTGTTCTTCGCGTTGATGCTGATTCACTCCTTGTTCTATGTCCCGACGATTTCAGTCGGAAACTCGATCGCGTTCGCCAACCTCAAAGATTCGCAAAAAGAGTTCGGCATGGTGCGCATGGGCGGCACCATCGGCTGGATCCTGGCGTCGTGGCCACTGTACTTCGCGCTGCAGGGCAAGACCGGCGATGCCCTGAAGACGGCGCACAGCTACATCTTCATCGTCGCTGGGGTGGCGTCGCTCGCGCTCGCGGCCTTCAGTCTGACGCTGCCGCACACGCCGCCCAAGCCGGCGACGAACGACGGCGAACGGCTGGCATGGCTGCGCGCGGCGAAGTCCCTGGCGTCGCCGTACCTGGCGCTGCTGTTCCTGGTCACGCTCATCGACTCGACGATTCACAACGGCTACTTCCTGATGACCGGCGGTTTCCTGGGCACCATCGGCATCAAACCCGAGAACATCATGCCGGTCATGAGCATCGGGCAGGTCGCGGAGATCGCCACCATGGCCACCCTGGGATGGTTCCTGCAACGCCTGGGCTGGCGCACCACGATGATCATCGGCGTGCTCGGCCACGCGGCCCGTTTCGCCGTGTTTGCCCTCATGCCAACGATGACCGAGGCCATCATCGCCGTGCACGTGTTGCACGGGATCTGCTACGCGTTCTTCTTCGCCACGCTG
>CAYSKR010000158.1:0-14929 GCA_964431675.1 uncultured Myxococcales bacterium | reverse complement strand
CGGAGGTGCCGTCTTTCCAGGGCTTCTTGAAGATGATGCGCGCGAGGACTGCGGGGGTGAGCTGCACGCGCTCGTTGGCGAGCGGCGGGCGGAGCACATACTTGATGAGTGCTTCGCGCGCCCGCGCGTCGGCGGCACCGGCGATGGTGGCGGCGTGGAGGCCAAAACCGGCATCGTTGACGCACAGGGGGCCCGCGACCTGAGCGGTGGAGCTGGTGGGCAACGACACCAGCATGGGCTTTTTGCGAGCGGGCCCGGCGGGCGGTAATCCAGCGACGGCCGCATCCGCGAGTTGCGCCAGCACGGGATCACGCTCGGCAAGGCCGTGGTCGATATTGATGGCATTGGTGTCGGGGTCAACGACGCCCCGGCGCACGAGGGCGGGCACCGAAGCGGGTGCTCGGGATGCTGGGGCGGCGGATTTCCTGGGTTCGCGCCCGTTCGAGATGCCGTCGGACAGCCTGACGACTTGTGCTAGCTTTCGGCGATACCATGCGCCTTCACGATCGCCTCCTGTCGTTCACCTTGCTTGGATCCGAGTGGGTGCTGTGGCTCTTGATCGCGCTGTCGATTGTTTCGGTGGCGGTCATGGTGGAGCGTGGCCTGTCGTTGCGGGGTGGCGTGATCGATTTCGACGCGCTGGCGACCAAGATTCTCGACTTGCTGGGCCAGGGCGACGTTTCCGCCGCGCGCGAGGCGCTGGCGCGCGAGGCGCTGGGTAAGCCGGAATCTCCCGAGTGCCGCGTGGGCCTCGTGGGCCTCGACCACTTTGCGCGCGGGCGCAACGCCACAAGCGAGGCCATGGCCGCGGCCAGAACTCAGGAGCGCCTGCGCATGGAGCGCTACCTGGGTGTGCTCGGGACGCTCGGTGCCAATGCGCCGTTCGTCGGCCTGTTTGGGACCGTGCTTGGCATCATCAAGGCGTTTGCCGACCTGGCCAAGAACCAGGCCTCGGGCGGCGCCGCGGTCGTCATGGTCGGCATTTCCGAGGCCCTGGTCGCCACCGCGGTAGGTCTGCTGGTCGCCATACCGGCCGTGGTCGCCTACAACGCGTTTCAGGCCAAGGTCCGCCGTTCGTTGGGTCGCGTCGATGCGATGGCGCACCTGATTCTATCAGGGCTGCCCGACGGCGAATCACCTGCCAGGAAGGGCTGAACCAATGGCGGTAGCCGGGCCGTTCCAGGGAAACGACGACGATGGCCGGATGATCACGGACATCAACGTGACCCCGCTGGTCGACATCATGTTGGTCCTGCTGATCATGTTCATGGTGACCGCAGCGTACATCGTGAGCCCTTCGATCAAGGTGGACCTACCCAGGGCCGCGACGGGAACCGAACAGACACGCACGTCGTTGAGCCTGACCCTGACCAAGGACGGTGTTCTTCACCTCAACGGCGAGGCTTCGAACGAAGCGGCCGTCATCGCGTTCATCACCGCCGAATTGCCCAGGAACGCTGACCTGCAGGCCGTGATCGGCGCCGACCAGGCGGTCTCTCACGGTGCCGTCGTGCGTGTCATCGACCTGGTGAAACAGGCGGGCGTGCGTAAGTTCGCCATCAACGTCGAAGCAGCGCAAGCGCGCGAGCGGTGAGGCGTGGCCTTCGATCCTCGCGCGTGGGGAGTCTTGGCGGCGCTCGCGTTGCACACCGCGGTCGGCGCGGCCCTGGCGCTGCAAGAGTCTGGCGCACGGGAGCGCCCGGCGGCAGGCGCGGTCGAGATCAGCGTGGTCGAGTCACCGCCGTTGCCGCCCGTGTTACCACCGCCAGCGCTTGCGCCCGCTGCTCCCGATCCACCGCCGCGGCCGCGACCGATGGTTCGCCACCGGTTGCCAAAGCCGCCCGAGCCAATCGCGAAACCGCCGCCGCCGCCCCTCGAATCCGCGCCGCCGGTGTTTGGCGTCACGCTGGATTCGGTGGTGTTGGGTGACAGCGGCAGCGCCGTTCCGGTGGGCAACGCCATCAACACGCAGCCGCGTTCTGCCGCCCTGCCGCCGCGCGTACCACCACCGGGCGCAATCGATGGCACAGCGAACTTCTTTTCGCCAGTGTCCGACGACGCCATCGCCGAGCCGGCGATCGCGCTCTTCGAGGTCAAGGAAGACTATCCCGAGAGCGCCCGCCGCATGGGATTCGAGGGGCAAGTGACACTGCGCGTGGGCATCGATCGTCGCGGCGCCACCCGATCAGTCAGGGTGGTGAGACGGGCGGGCCACGGATTCGACGAGGCCGCCGCGTCGGCCTTGTGGCGTTTCAAATGGACACCGGCGCGCGATCGGGCGCACCGCGCGCTCGACTGCCAGATCACGTTCTTGTACAAGTTTGAACTGCCCCGGTAGACTTCAACCTCCGAAAAGGTTTACTCTCCGGCGGAATTCCCCATGCTCTCATCGCAGCATCTCGTGCATAGGTTGGCTTTGGTGGCGGGTCTTTTGGCTTCGTCTGCCGTCGCGCGTGCCCAGGCGACTCCGCCGTCGGTTGGTACTGACACCTCGTTCGACGTGCAACTGTTTGCACCGTCGATCGGTATTCGCCCATTTCTGACGATCGACAGCGCGCATGTGTCGGCGCACAAGCAGTGGGGCTTGTCCCTCATGGGCAGCTATCAGAACCGGCCATTTTCGATCTATTCGGTATCGCCCGCCGACATGACCGAGAAGACGGTCGACGTGGTCAACAACCAGCTCAGCTTCGAAGCTGCGGCCTACGTTGGTCTGCTCGATCAGTTCCAGCTTGGCATTGGCTTGCCAATCACCGGCTGGTTCCAGGGCTACCGCTACACGATGACCGGCGAAGCCAGGGATCCCGTGGGCAGTGGCGGTCTCGGCGACATCCGGATCGAAGGCAAGGCCAAGATGGCCACGTTCGGGCCCGGGAACGAGTTTCTCCTGTCGGTCATTCCGGGCGTGACGGTCCCCACCGCTGACCGCGACAATTTTCTCGGTGACAAGAACCTGACCGGACGCTTCAAGACCGTGACCGAGTACCGCAGGCAGGATTTCCGCGCCGCCTTCTTGCTTGGCCTGCTGTTCCGGCAGCCGTCGAAGGCCTTTTCCGCCGAGGTGGGCAGCCAGATCATGTACGGCCTGGCGACGGACTACGCCGTGTCGCGCGACTCTTCCGTCATCACCGAATTGACGGGGCGCCATCCGCTCACCGAATCCGAAGGCATCAACCCCGCGGGCACGAAGTCAACCAGTCGATGGTGGACGGACGCCAACCCGGTCGAGGTTGACCTGGGCTTGCGCCTGGCGCTACCGGGACAGGTGGCGGTTACTTTCGGCGTCGGTGCGGGCGTCAAGCGCGGCATCGGGGCACCCAAGTTCAGGGCGTTCCTGGGTGCCGCATGGGCCCCCGACTTTCGTGACCGCGATAGCGACGGCATTTACGACGCGGAGGATCGGTGCCCCAACCAGCCCGAGGACAAAGACGGATTCAAGGACAGCGATGGATGTCCTGACCCCGACAACGACGGCGACGGCCTGGCCGATGCTCAGGACAAGTGCCCCGACGAGGCCGAGGATCTTGACGGCTATCAGGACGACGATGGTTGCCCGGAACTCGACAACGACAAGGATGGCATCCCGGACATCAACGATCCGTGCCCGAACGCCGCTGAAGACGGCAAGGGCAAGCGGCCCAAGGACGGTTGCCCGTCGACGGGCGAGGATACCGATGGTGACGGTATTCCGGATTCGCGCGACAAGTGTCCTGATGAACCCGAAGATCGCGACGGCTTCCAGGATTACGACGGCTGCCCTGATCCCGACAACGACGAGGACAACATTCCCGATGCGTTCGACGCCTGTCCAAACGAGGCCGAGGACGCCGATGGGTTCGAGGACACCGACGGTTGCCCCGATCCGGACAACGACAAGGACGGCATTCTGGACGCCGCGGACAAGTGTCCGCTTGAGCCCGAAACCATCAACGGCAACCAGGACGACGACGGCTGCCCGGACGAGGGCCAGGAGATCGTCCACGTGGCCGACGCCAATATAGACGTCCGCGAGCGGATCGGCTTTGGGCCTGCGGGCGGCAAGAGTGGCCTTTCGACCGGCGGCACGGCGGTCGCCAGGATGGTCGCCCAGGCGCTGCGCGGCCAATTCGAGATCGCAAAGGTTCGCATCGAAGTGTGGGCGACGGGCGTGGCCAAGGAAGAAACGCAAGATCGCGCCAACGCCATCGTCAAGGCCCTGGTCGGCTTCGGAATTGATCCGGGGCGCTTGCGCGGCGTGGGCATGGGGTCGGGCCCGATGCGCATCGACTTCGTGATCGAGCACAAGGCGGCACCCAAGAAGGCGGACGCCGCGACGTTCGGCAAGCCATAGCGGTTCGGGGCGAGCGAGACGAGGAAGGCGGGCCAAGCATGAAGCCTTTCGGGTGGCCGACCACGGACGTGGGCCGCAAACGGGATTTCAACGAGGACAGCTATCTGTGCAACGATCGGCTCGGCCTGTACGCCGTCGCGGACGGCATGGGTGGCCACCGCGGTGGCGAGCGCGCCAGTCGCATGGCCGTGGATATTCTGGAACGGGAAGTGCAGGCTGCGGCTGCAACCCAAACCGACGTGGCGGCCATGATGAAGAGCGCCGCACAGGCCGCCGCGGGATCGATTTACGCGGCGGCGCAAGCCGATCCGGAGTACGCCGGCATGGGCACCACCCTGTCCTCCATCTTGCTGCATGGTGATCGCGCGACGGTTTGCCACGTCGGTGATTCGCGCGTGTACCTGTACCGTGACGGCAAGGCGAGGCAGATCACGCAGGATCATTCCTGGATCGCCGAGCAGATCAGGGCGGGCCTGCTTGCGCCCGACGACGCGATCGCGACGCGGTTTCGCAACGTCATCACGCGATCGGTCGGATTCGAGCAGTTCGTGGATCCCGACGTGATGGGGCTGCCGATCGAGACCGGAGACTGTTTTGTGCTGTGTTCCGATGGGCTGTCGAATCACCTGAGCGTCGAAGACATCGGCGAGATTCTCACCCTGCGCTTCTACCAGGACGCGAGCCGCGGAATGGTTGACCTGGCCAACCAACGTGGCGGTGAGGACAACATCACCGCGCTGGTCGTGTACGTTGCCAACGAAGCGTGATCACGCGCCGACCGCCAGGTAGACCACGTGGCGTCTGCCGCTCTTGCCGCTGCGCATGATCTGAACGCGAAAGCCGGATTTTTCCAGCCGCTCCTCGAAGCCGCACTCGGGAAAGGTCGCGTCAATCTTTCTGACCGGCTCGGGGAAATTGTGGTCCAGGGCGAAAAGACGGCGCTGCACGGCGACGCTCGCGGCCTCAGGCAGCGAGCCGGAGATTGTCGGCCAGCTGCTGTTCGAGATCCAGCGCCTGCTTGATCTGTGCAAGGCCCACGTGCGGGTACAGGCGATGTATGTCGATCGTCCCGAAGCCCTCGGCGGCCAGTGCGGCAAGCGCGCGGGTTTCCAGACGCGTATGCACGATGTGGGGCGAGCCGCCGATCTTGCCGGGTACAATCCGTAGCTCCGGCCGTGGTCGCAACAGATCCGGTCCCGTTGTGCCCTCCGCAGTGGTGAACGGCGCGATCAGGTCAATGAGATCAGGGTTGGCAAGTTGGCCATCGAGGTTTCGTGGTCCCTCCGAATGCTTCACATAAACCTTCCCGGAACCAGTCACCAGTAGAGACGAGTCGCCTTCATTCCATACCGGCAAGTCAAGCGAGCGGAGTTGCTCCAGCGCCCGGCGGACCGTCGGCATGCTGGTCCGAGGGATCTTGTCGCCCATCTCGGTGGTCTTGCGTTGCCGCAGCCAGTAGATAACCCGAAGCCCCGTGAGATCGGCGTAGGACCACAGCATGACCTTCGTCGCGGAAACGCTTGGCACAAGGATGCCGTTCCGCGCCCACCAGTGCATGGTGGACTTCGGCACGCCTGAAAGCGCCGCCGCCCGATCCGCCGTGTATGCCCCGGTCCCGTCCATCACCATGAGCGTATCACGCGGCTATCACGCACCCGCGCCCGAGTCTGTAGAACTTGTGCAGGTAGCCGTGCATGGTCTCGATTCAGCAAGCGCATCCACGGGGATGCCGATTCCTTCGAAGCGTGATCACGCGCCGACCGCCAGGTAGACAACGTGGCGCCTGCCGCCCTTGCCGCTGCGCATGATCTGAACGCGAAAGCCGGATTTTTCCAGCCGCTCCTCGAAGCCGCACTCGGCCTCCTCGGACCAGATGCCGAGCACGCCGCCCTGGGCGAGTACGGCGCGCGTCCTTTGCAGCGCGGTGGATCCGTAGATGGGGTCGGCGCGGCGCTGGGTCGCGGCGTGGGGGCCCTCGTACAGGTCGAGGGCAATGGCGTCCCAGTGGCCGGGAGGGCTGGCGGCAATCGTCCGCGCGACGTCGGCGATCTCGACCGTCACTCGCGGATCTCGCGCAGCGCTGGCGGTCAACGTGGCAAGCGGGCCGCGGCACCAATCGGCCACCGCGGCAGTCAATTCAACCGCGGTAACGCGCGCATCCTTGGGTAACCGATCGAGCGCCGCCCGCAGCGTGAACCCCATGCCGAGTCCTCCCAGCAGGACGCGCGGGCGCGGCCGGCCCGCGATGGCGGCACAGCAGGCGTGGGCCAGGGCATCCTCGGATCCGTGCGCGACACTCGTCATGAGCACGCGGCCGGCGATGGTGATGAGCCAGTCGCGGTCGCTGCGGCGGCGAAGTTCCAGTGGCCCCTCGCGGGTCTCCACGCGGCCAATCGTCTGCCAGGGCCGCATGTGAAGTGGCTAGAACATACCCGCGCCGCCGCGGTCGCCGCGAAACTAGCTTGCCCGCTTGAGTTTGAGGCCGCTCAACTCGTCGAAAAACTTCGCGGTCGTCTCGACGCTGTTGTTGACCGATTCGAGCACCAACGCGGTCAAGGCATCGCCCTCGTAGCGCAGGGCTTCATAGTAGCGCTGCCGCTCAATAGAATGGACGATCGCGGGCAGGTAACCATCCCTGAGCAGGATGAAGTTCGTCAGCAAGCGCGCGACCTTGCCCGAATTCTTGGTCCACGGGTACGCCGACAGCAGCTTCCACTGCAGGCGGGATCCGGCGACCACCGGATGAAGCTGCCGGAACTCGGCAGAATCCAACCATTCTCCAAGCTTACGCATCTTGTAGCCGATTTTCTCGGGCGGTGCGATCTCGTGATAGTAGAGCCGGTGGAGCGGGTTCTCCTTGCGGTAGGGATTGCCCTTGGCGACCGCCTCGGGCGTCACCATGCCGTAGAAAAACTTCACCAGCTCGAGATCGACAGCAGGAGGCTTCTTTGATTTCGCCGATTCGCGAATGAAGTCGACGGCGCGCTTGAAGCACCGAACCTCCTCGTACATCGGGATCAAGGTGACATCGCTGATGATTCTGCTGTCCACGGCGGCTTTGAGCTCGGGGTGTGACAGGACGACGCCCTCCATCGCGTGGTCGTGGAAGATCCACGAAACGTCCAACCGGGCGTGGTAGTCGCGGGTGATTCGCTCGGGAAAGGTCTCCAGCCGTTGCCGGAGTGCCTCCATCATCACATCAAGCTGAGTCAGCTTCGTATCCATGGCCAGATGCCCATCTCCCAGGCTTCCTTTGCCCGGTTATCACCCGAAAGAGCCCTTTCGTCAAGCGTAGTTAGCTCATTTTCATGGATCCTGGGGATTGCTCGGTACACGTCCGTCGGCATTCCGGCCAAAACTTGACCAAGGTTGGCCGGGGGAAGATCATTGATCAGCGGTGCCAGTGTACCCCCCGACGAGCCAATAATTACATCGTGATTACAAGGATTTGACGCACTTGGAAAGGTTTGACCACGACCTGCGGCATGCGCCGGTGATGCTGGCGGAGACCATAGAATGGATGTCACCCAAGACGCATGGCGTCTATTGCGATGCGACAGTGGGATTCGGGGGACACGCCAGGGGCATTCTGGAGGCGTCCGGGCCCGGTGGACGCTTGATTGGCATCGACCGAGATCAGCAAGCGTTGGCTGCGGCCGCGGAATCACTCAGGGAATTCGGCGATCGGGTCACTCTGGTTCACGCTCGCTTCTCTGAGGTGCGTTCCGTGCTGGAGAGACTGGGCGCGCTCCCGCTTGACGGTTGTGTGGCCGATTTGGGTGTGTCGTCGGCACAACTTGATCAGGCCGAGCGCGGATTCTCGTTCCGGCGCCCGGGCCCGCTCGACATGCGGATGGATCAAAGCCAAGGAAAGACTGCGGCAGAGTTCTTGCACGACATCGATCCGGCGGAGCTGGAGTCGGTGCTGGTGAAGTTCGGGGAAGAGCGCCACGCCCGCGCGATCGCGCGCGCGGTGGTGGATGCTTCGAAGCGCAAGCCGTTGCTGACGACGGATGCACTGGCCGCCCTGGTGGCGGCCACCGTGCCCGGGCGTGAGCGGGGCAAGGATCCGGCGACGCGGACGTTCCAGGCGATTCGCATCGCGATCAATGAAGAGCTTACCGAACTGGATCGCTTTCTCGACCAGGTGACGACCTGTTTGCGCCCGGGTGGGCGCCTGGTGGTCATCGCGTTTCATTCGACCGAGGATCGCATCGTCAAGGAGCGGCTGCGCGCACTGGCGCGTGGCGGCGAGCCGGGACAGCCGCAGTTTGCCCTGTTGACCAAGCACGTCGTCACGCCCGGCCGTGCGGAAGTTGTTCGAAATGCGCGCTCCCGCTCGGCGCGCATGCGGATCGCGCAAAGGCTGGCAGCATGAGGTTGCTGTCACCCGGCAGCGCGGCTTCATCCATCGCCGCCGCAGATTCTGGCGTCGGCATGCACAAGGCAAGCCAGGGGCGCGGCGGATCATCGGCGGTCCTTGGTCTGTGCCTGCTTGGCGTGACGTTGGGGGCGCTGGCGCACGTTGCCGTGCAAACCAAGACGCTCGAGGTCGCGCTGGATCTGGGCCGAGAACAGCGCACGCAGATCGACCTTGGGATCGAGCGCCGACGGCTGGACAATGAACTTGCCCGGCTACGCGATCCGAGGCGTCTTGAGGAGCTGGCGAAGGGGCGCTTGCAGATGGGGCCTCCCGCCGCCACGGATCTGCGGGTGGTGCCGCGACGCGAGACCGGCGTGACCCCATGATTGGACGCTGGGTGAAAGTCCGCATTGCGATGGTTGGGTTGGCCTTCGCGGTCTTGACTGCGCTGCTCGGCCATCGCGCGTTCGAGCTGCAGGTGCGCGACGCGGACCGGATGACCGCATGGGCCGAGGACAACTACGTCAAGGAGATCCAGTTGCCGCCGCATCGCGGCCGGATCCTTGACCGGCACGGCAACGAGCTGGCGACGTCGGTGGAAGTGGATTCGGTGTTCTGCAACCCGCGCCAACTCGCGGCCACGGCGGACGGCGCCAGCCGGCTGGGCAAAGCGGTCGGTCTTGAGCCCCGAGAACTTGCCCGTAAACTCGAAGGCCACAAGTACTTTGCGTGGGTCAAGCGCCGCGCGGCTCCCGCCGAGGCGGTGCGCGCCCTGGCGCTGGGCATTCCCGGCGTCGGCGTGCGGAAGGAACTGGCGCGCGTGTACTCGTACGGCGCGCTCGGCGGAACCGTGCTTGGGCATGCCGACACCGACGGGCGCGGCGTCGAGGGTGCCGAGCTGGCCTTTGATCGCGAGCTGCGCGGCAGCGCGGTGGAGTTCGCGGGCATCAAGGACGCGCTGGGACGCGAACTGCTGGTCGACGGTTTCGTGGACCAGGCGACGGCCTCCGGCAACGACGTGGTGCTGACGCTGGACAAGTTTCTGACCTACACGACTGAAAAAGCGCTGGGTGCAGCGGTCACGCAGCATCACGCCAAGGCGGGCGTGGCGGTGATGCTGGATCCGGGCACGGGTGAAATTCTCGCGCTCGCCAACGTGCCGAACCTCGATCCAGGTGATGCCGGGAATGCGTCCTCCCACGATGCGCGCAACCGCGCGGTGACGGATTTGTTCGAGCCGGGCTCCACCATGAAGACGTTCACCTTCGCGGCGGCGCTGGACGCCGGGAAGGTGCAGCCGAGCGACCTGTTCGACTGCCAGCTAGGGACGATGGCCGTCGGAAAGTTCGTGATTCACGACGACCATCCGCAAGGGATCCTGTCGGCCGCCGAGGTGTACAAGCACTCGAGCAACATTGGCACGGTCAAGATCGCGCGCCGGATCGGGCCTGCTGCGCTGGCGGCGGCGCTGGCCCGCTTCGGCTTTGGGCGAATCACGGGCGTTGGCCTTCCCGGCGAGCGGGCCGGGATCGTGCGGCCGGTCGCGCAATGGGGTGAGGCCGGGTTCACCACGCGTGCGTACGGCCAGGGCCTCTCGGTCACGCCGCTGCAGATCGTGGCAGGGTACGGCGCGGTGGCGTCCGGTGGCATCTACCGGGCTCCGCGCATTGCCCTGCGGGCGCTGCATCCCGGCGGCCAAGTGGTGACGCTGACATCGTCGGGGCGTCCAGACGAGCGCGTGATGTCAGAGTCGGCGGCGCGGACGCTGCTCGGGATCATGCGGGGCGTGGTGGAAGACGGCACGGGCAAGGCGGCGGCCATTCCTGGCTACGCCGTGGGTGGCAAGACCGGCACCGCGATCAAAGTTGTGGGCGGCCGGTACGACAAAGATCGGTACGTGGCGTCGTTCATCGGTGCGGTGCCGCTCGGCAAACCGCGACTCGTGATCGGCGCGTTCATCGACGAGCCTCAACCGATTCATTATGGCGGTGTGGTGGCGGCACCGGTGTTCAAAGAGATCGGCGAGGCAGCGCTGCGTTACCTGGGCGTGCCGCCGTCGGAACCGATCGTGGCCAGCGCACGGGCCGAGCGCAAGGGTGAACGCGTGGCGCTCGCTTTTGCCGAAGGGCCCGGCAGCGAAGAGCCGGCGCTCCCGCTGCAAGACGACCTGGTTGAGGACAGCGTGGAGGCCGAAGCGGGAGAATCGGCGGCCCTGGCCTTGCGCCAGGTCGATGGCGTGACGATTCCGGATTTCACCGGCCTGTCGATGGGAGAAGCGATTGGGCTGGCACGCAAGACGGGCGTGGAGTTGTTGCCGGAGGGCAGCGGCATTGCCAGCACTCAGACGCCGTCGCCGGGTTGGGCTCCGCGCGGGGCCTTGTGCCGCGTGTCTTTTCGCCCGGGAGGCTGATGTTGCGTCTGCGTGAACTCCTGGCAGGAGTCGCCGATGCGGTGGTGGTGCGCGGCAACCCCGCGAGCGCAGTGACCGAGGTGCGTGATGACTCCCGCCTGGTGCAGCCTGGCGATCTGTTCGTGGCGGTGCCGGGGACCAAGATCGACGGGCGGCTGTTCATCGAACAGGCGCTGCAAAACGGCGCGAGGGCGATCCTGGCACCGAGGGGATCCATCGGTGCGACGGCAGAGTCAGAAGAGTCAAAGGAATCTGCTGGCGTGACCTGGGTGCAGGTCGGTGACGTCCGGCGGGCGCTCGGCGTCGTGGCGGCAAATCGGTTTGATGCCGTGGCGGGCATGAACTTGTTGGCGGTCACGGGCACCAAGGGCAAGACCACGACGACCTACCTGCTGGAATCGATCTTGTCGGTGGCTGGCCGCCGGTCGGGCGTGCTGGGGACGATCAGCCACCGCTATCCCGGTGCCGAGTTGTCCGCCTCGTTGACCACACCGGGTGCGCTGGAATTGCATGCGCTGCTGGCCGACTGCAAGCGGGCCGGTTGCAGCGACGTGGTGATGGAGGCGTCCTCCATTGCGCTCGATCAGGGGCGGCTCGCCGGCTGCCGGTTCCGAGTCGCCGCGCTGACCAACGTCACGCGGGATCATCTCGATTATCACGGCACCCTGGAACGGTATTTCGATGCCAAGGCGATCCTGTTTCGAGAACTCATGGCACCAGGTGGCGTGGCGGTGCTCTTCGCCGACCGCGACGATGGGCGGCGCATGCGCGTACACGCCGCCTTTTCAGCGTTGACGGTGGCAACCACGCCAGGCACCGCTGCCGAGGTGCGGGTCGCCAACCGGACGCTTGATGAACGTGGCATCTTGGCAACGCTCGACACCCCGTCGGGAACCCTGGAGATTCGTTCTTCGCTGGTGGGTAACTACAACCTTGAGAACATCGCGCTCGCTGTCGGGATGGCGTTCGGGTTGGGCGTCAAGCCGGACGTCATTGCCAGGGGCGTTGCGGCGCTCAGGGGTGTGCCCGGGCGCCTGCAGCGCGTCGCCAACGGGGGGGGAGTTCTCTGCGTGGTCGACTACGCGCACACGCCAGATTCGCTCGAACGTGTACTCGGTGCCCTGCGACCGCTAACCGCCGGTCGGCTGATTGCGGTTTTCGGATGCGGCGGTGATCGGGATGCGGGCAAGCGACCTGTCATGGGCGAGGCGGTCGCTCGTCTTGCGGATCTTGCCGTGATCACATCAGACAACCCGCGCACCGAAGATCCGTCTAGGATCATCGACATGATCCTGCCCGGCGTGCGCGACACCGGAGCGCGCGAGCTCGACGCCGCCGGACTCGGTGGGGCGAGCAAAGGATTCCACGTTGAAGTTGATCGAAGACGGGCCATCGCCGTGGCGATCGCGGCGTCACGGAAAGGTGACACCGTGTTGCTCGCGGGCAAGGGGCACGAGGACTACCAGATCGTTGGCACGGTGAAGATGCCCTTCGACGACCGGGTTGAGGCGGCGGCGGCGTTTGCGGCCAAGACGCAGGAGCGACATTCATGATGCCCGCCCCGGCGCAACGTGAGCTCTCGTTCGCCGTGCGCGCGATGCAGGGCTCGCTGCTCGGTGGTGTTGCCGCCGACGGCGCGTTTGCGGGCGCTGCCAGCGACAGCCGCGGCGATTTGCGTGGGCGGTTGTTCTTCGCGTTGCCCGGCGAACAGGTCGACGGCTTTGACCACTGCGGTTCGGCCGCAGCAGCGGGGGCGACGGCGGTGGTGATCGCCGCCGGTCGTCAACCGCCCGCTGGCTGCGAAGCGATTCCGGTCATTGCGGTGCGGGATCCGCGCGCTGCGCTTGCACATCTGGCGCGGGCGGTTCGGGCCGAGTTTCGCGGGCGGGTGGTCGGCGTGACGGGTTCGAACGGCAAGACCACGACGAAAGAACTCGTGGCCGCGGCGCTCGGGTCATCGGGTGTCGTGCACCGGACAAGTGGCAACCTCAACACCGACGTGGGGCTGCCGCTCACCGTGCTCGACGCCACCGGCAACGAAGCGTTCTGGATCCTGGAGATGGCGATGCGTGCCCGCGGCGAGATCGCCGCCCTCGCTTCGATCGCCACACCGCAGGTGGGTCTCGTGACCAACGTCGCCGCCGCTCATCTCGGGCGCCTCGGATCGCTTGACGAGATCGCCAGGGCGAAAGGCGAGATCTTTGCCGGGCTCTCTCCCGATGGTATCGCGGTGTTGCCCGCGGATGAGCCGCGCCTGGAAGCCCTGGCGCGGCACTTGCCTGAAAGCCGCAAAGTCCGATTTTCTGGTCTGGGGGCGCGCTCCGGGTTTCTTCCGTGGGCCACCGTTCGCGTCCTCGACATGATCGCGATGGGTGCCCGGGGCTCGGTCGTGCGTCTGTCGGCGGGAACGGAACCCTTGGTCGTCCGCATGCCGCTCGGTGGAGAGCACAACGCGCGCAACGCCGCCGCCGCAATCGCGGTGGCTGCCGCGCTCGGGGTGCCATTGCTGCCCGCCGCGGCGGCACTTGCAGACGCCATCTTGCCACCGCACCGCTCCCGCGTGCTGCAGGCGGCTGGCCGATTCGTCCTCGACGACTGCTACAACGCCAATCCGGCGTCCATGACGGCGGCGTTGCAAACCGTGGCCGCAGCGACCGGAGGCGCGCGCCGCGCATACGCCATTCTGGGCGACATGCTGGAGCTCGGCGAACAGGCAGATGCCAGCCACCGCGAGCTCGGGCGGGAAGTTGCGGGGTACCGATTTTCTGGATTGGCGGCGGTCGGAGCGCAGGGCGCGCGCATGATCGAGTCCGCAACGCAAGCGGGGTTGGCGGCGTCGCATGCCATGTGTACAGAAGATCCCGCCGCCGCCGCCGCCGCCGTGGCCGGCTGGTCGAAACCCGGAGACTGGATCCTGATCAAGGCGTCACGCGGAGTTCGCCTGGAACGTGCCGTCGACGCGGTTGTCGCCTGCCTGGGAAAGCAGACGTAACCATGTTGTTTCATCTTTTTGCCCTGTTGCGCGGCGAGGTCGGATTCCTCAACATCTTCCGCTACGTGTCGACGCGCATCGGTGCGGCCACGCTGACGGCGCTGCTGATCACGTTGGGCGTTGCCCCGTGGTTCATCCGGCGCGCGCGCGCGCGCCAGCTCGGCGAAGTGATTCGTGACGATGGTCCGGCCTCTCACGCGAGCAAGCAGGGAACGCCGACCATGGGCGGCACGTTGATCATCCTGGCGCTGGTCTCGGCGACGGTGCTCTGGTGCGATCTGACGACGCCGCTCGTGTGGTTGGCGCTGCTCGTGACCGTCGGGTACGGGGTGCTCGGCTTCGTCGACGACTATCTGAAGATCGCCAAGAAGAACAAGAAAGGAGTGCCGGGCAAGATCAAGCTGCTGGTGCAATTCGTGATCGGGGGGGTGGCGGTGGGGTGGCTGTTGTGGGGAGGGGCCTGGGATCCCGCCATCCGCGATCGCATCGCCGTGCCGTTGCTCAATTTCGATCGCCACCTGCTGGTTCTGCCGGGCGCGCTCTATTTCCTTTTCGGCCTCGTCTTCGTCGTGATGGGGACCTCCAACGCGGTCAACCTCACCGACGGCCTCGATGGCCTGGCGACCGGCCCGGTGATCATCGCGTCGTTCACGTTCCTGCTGCTCTCGTACGCCGCCGGTCAGACGCTGGCGGGTTTCAACATCGCGCACTACCTGGGAATGCCACACGTGGCTGGAGCCGGCGAATTGTCGATATTCTGCGGCGCCATCGGTGGCGCGGGGATCGGATTTTTGTGGTTCAACACCCATCCCGCCCAGGTGTTCATGGGCGACG
>CAYSKR010000157.1:0-9303 GCA_964431675.1 uncultured Myxococcales bacterium | reverse complement strand
CAGCAAGGCGTAGCTGCGCGGCAGGATCGTCGCCTTGGCCGACGCGAAAAAGATCGTCTGGCGAATTTCGATCTTGTCGGCGGTCACCTCAATCAGGCTGAACCTCTGCGGACAGCCGCCCTCGCTGGCGAGCCCCGGTTCGTTGGGACACTTGTCGGCCGCGTCGAGGACGCCATCGCGATCATTATCGGGATCGGGACACCCGTCGGCGTCCTCGAAACCATCCTTGTCCTCTGGTTCGTTCGGACACTTGTCTCCCTTGTCGAGGATCCCGTCGTGATCGTTGTCGGGGTCGGGACACCCGTCATCGTCCTGGTAGCCGTCGACATCCTCGGCTTCGTTGGGACACTGGTCGCGGACGTCGAGGATGCCATCGTGATCGTTGTCGGGCTCCGGACAGCCATCGGTGTCCTCGAACCCGTCCTTGTCTTCCGGCTCGGCCGGGCACTTGTCGGTGGCGTCGGGAATCCCGTCGCCGTCGCTGTCGCGCGGCCCCGTGGGTTTGGCCGCGGTGCATCCACCGCGCGACTGACGAATCGCCTCGCGCGCGTTGTCCTCGGCCAGGCGCAGGTGATCGCGGGCGCGAAAGTAGTCCCCCTCATCAAGCTCATGCTCGCCAAACTCGACGTGCGTTTCAGCCAGCGCCAGCTCGCTCGGTGCACACAAGTAGGCACCGCCGTCCCGGGCGATCTTGACCAGGCGGCGAATGCCCTGGGCCTGCGCCTGCAGCTCCGTGCCGGCACATCCGACGACGAGCCCCGGAAGGCACGCCAGGAGGGCCAGCACGACGGCGACGGGAAGACGGCGATGCACGGTCATGGGGCACCGGTTTCGGCGGATCTCTCTTTGGCCAGAGCACTCGCCTTGTTGGCCCACTCCTCCGCGTGGTGCCCGTAGTCGATGGCCGCCTGATAGCAGGCACGCCCCGCCGCATCCTCGGCCTTTCGATGGTACTCGATGGCCTTCCGGTACTCGTAGGGTGCCCGCTCTGCGGCCGAACGCTCGCGCGCGGCCGCCAGGGCGGTCGCGGCGCGGCCGGACACCTGGTTGATGTACTCGACTGGCCCGCAACCAAGCGCCAGCACTAGCAAAAATAGCGTTCCCGGGGCCACCAACGGACGGGTTCGCGTCACGGCTCGTGACCTTAACGAATCCACCGTCCGAGTCAAGGGACCGAGCGGCCGAGCAGACGCCGACGAAGGGCCACCCGAAGATTCGCACAGTTCGCCCTTGATCAATGAAGCCGTTCCGCGTTAGTAGCGATATTCGTTTTCATGATTTCAATGCCACAACCGGAGGCCAGGGTGAATCAACTCATCGCTTTTCTGCTCGATCACGCGATGCTCGATTTCTCAGGTGACCTGACGTTAGACATGGTCAAAGATTTCCTGCGCGGCGACGACAGCCGCGAATCGCGCGCGTTGCTTGCCAAGATTGCCCAGGAAGGCGGGGTCAACGACATGATGTTGACGCTGGCCGATTGCCTGCAGGAAAACCTGCGCACCGGTCTGACCAACGACGTCGTGCAGGAACAGATTCGGCTCTACGCCGAGTCATAGACCGCGCTCCTGCCCCGGCACGACCGTGAACGATGCCGTCGGTGCCCGGCGGTTTTCTTCAGACGTGGCGCGACAGTGCGGTCATCACGCGCGCCAGGGCGGCTGCCGTTTCGGCCAGAACGGCGCGATCTTTTTCCAGCACCGCCGGGGGCGCGCGGTCGACGAACTGCGGGTTCGCCAACTTCTTGGCGTAGTAGTCGCGATCCGCGACCAGCTTATCGCGTTCTTTTTCCAGCTTCGCCGTCTCGGCCGCGGCGTCGACCACCGCCTCAAGGCTCATGACCACCTCGACGTCGCCTGCACCACCAGTGGCCGTTGGGCCCTCGGGCGGCTCGCCGCCCCGACGGATGACCACCTCGCGGCAGCGGGCCTGCTCGGCCACCAGCCTCTGGTAGCCGTCGAGGATGGTCTTCTTGTAATCGTCGGGCACATTGAGACACACGCGCGACCGGAAAACCGACGGCACGTTGTGCGTGGCGCGCAGGCCGCGAATCGTGGTCACGACCTTCTGGACCAGCGCCATCGAGACCTCCGACGCATCGTCGACGAAACGCACGTCCGTGATCGGGTACAGCGTGATCATGATGCTCTGGGACGCAGCCGCCGGCTTGGGCAACGTCTGCCAGATTTCCTCTGACAGGAACGGCATGAACGGGTGCAAAAGCCGCATCGCGGTTTCAAGCGCGGTCACCAGAGCCCCCTGCACCTTCCAGCGGTTTTCCACCATGGCCGCTGGCGCGTCCTTGGCCAGCGACGGCTTGGCGAGTTCGATCGCCCAGTCGCACACCTCGTCCCAGATGAAGTGGTAGATCGCCTGCGCCGCATCGGCCACACGGTATTCCTCGAGCGCCTGATGCACCGCCTCGGACGCGCGCTGGGTGCGCGACAGGATCCAGCGCTCGGGCAGATCGAACTCGGCGGCATCAGGCCCATCGGCCGTGCGATCGGCGTAGCGGTTCGGATCGTAACCTTCAAGGTTCGCCAGGACGAAACGCGCGGCGTTCCAGATCTTGTTGGCGAAGCGGCGCGCGTCCTCCACGTTGGCGACGGCGAACTTGATGTTCTTGCCCTGCGCCGCATGGGTCGTCAGCCACGCCAGCGCGAAGCGCAGCGCATCGGCACCGTGCTTGTCGATGACGTCGAGGGGATCGATGACGTTCCCCTTGACCTTGGACATCTTCTCGCCCTTTTCGTCCGTCACGATGGTGTGCAGCAGCACCGTGCGAAAGGGCACCTTCCCGGTGAAGTGCAGGCCGGCCATCATCATGCGCGCCACCCAGAAGAACAGGATGTCGTAGCCGGTGACCAGCAACGTCGTCGGGTAAAACGTCTTGAGCTCGCGCGTGTCGTCGGGCCAACCGAGCCCGGCGAAGGGCCACAGCCATGACGAGAACCAGGTGTCGAGGACGTCTTCGTCGTGCCGCAAGTTGGCGCTGCCACACTTGCAGCACGCGGCCGGCGTGTCGCGCGCCACCGTGACTTCGCCGCACGCGCCGCAGTACCAGGCCGGAATGCGGTGACCCCACCACAACTGCCGCGAGATGCACCAGTCGCGGATGTTGGTCATCCAGTGCATGTACGTCTTGGTCCAGCTCTCGGGCACGAAGCGCGTCTTGCCCGATGCAACCGCCTCGATCGCCGGCCTGGCCAGCGGCTCCATCTTGACGAACCACTGGGTCGAGATCATCGGCTCGACGACGGTGTTGCAACGCTGGCAGTGACCGACCGAGTGAACGTGTGGCTTGCTGCCACGCTCGAGGCCAAGCTCGCGCAGGCGTGCCTTGACCGCCTGGCGCGCCACCGCGCGATCCATGCCCGCAAACGCGCCACCTTCGGCGGTCACGTTGCCCTGCACATCGAAGATCGAAATGCTGGCAAGGCCGTGGCGCTGGCCGCACTCGAAGTCATTCGGATCGTGCGCCGGCGTAACCTTGACTGCGCCGGTGCCGAACTTTGGATCGACCAGCGTCGCATCGCCGATCACGGCAAACGTGCGATCAAGGATCGGGTGCCGCACCAGCTTGCCAATGTTCGCCTGGTGGCGCGGATCGTCGGGATGAACGGCGATTGCCGTGTCGCCCAGCATCGTCTCGGGCCGGGTCGTCGCGACGACGAGCTCGCCCGACCCGTCGGCCATCGGATAGGCAAACTCATAAAGCTCGCCCGGCGCGCCCTCGTCGTACTCGACCTCAAGATCAGACAGCGCCGTGCGGCACGAAATGCACCAGTTGATGAGGCGGCTGGCGCGATAGCACAGGCCTTCCTCGAAGAGGCGCACGAACACCTCGATGACGGCGCGCGAGTAGGCCGGCTCCATCGTGAAGCGGGTGCGATCCCAGTCGAGCGAGCAGCCGAGCACACGCAGTTGTTCGAGGATGCGACTGCCATATTTTTCGCGCCACTGCCAGACACGTTCGACGAAGCCTTCGCGGCCGAGATCGTGGCGGCTCTTGCCCTCGCGCTCTTTCAGATCGCGCTCGACGACCAGTTGCGTGGCGATGCCAGCGTGGTCGGTGCCGGGCATCCACATGGCGTTGTACGCGGCCATGCGGTGCCAGCGGGCGAAGATGTCCTCGATGGTGCGGCCAAGCGCGTGACCCATGTGCAGCGCGCCGGTCACGTTCGGCGGCGGGATCACCATCGAAAACGGTGCCTTGGGCGCGGCGGCGTCGCCGTGGAAATAGCCGCGCGCCGTCCACTCGGCGTACCAGCGCTTTTCCAGGGTGGCGGGATCGTAGGATTTGGGTAACTCGGACATGGTTGGGATCGGGGTCGCGGGCCGGTCTGCCGTCGGTCCTACCGTCGGGCGGCGGCGAGCTGCTCGACGTGCTCGCGCACGATGAGTTCGGCGAGTTCGGGGACCACTTCCCAGACCACCTGCTCGATGACCTCGCGCGAGAGCTTCGCGATGGCTTCGTATTCGGGGCCGCGGGCCGACACCTCGGCGATCTTGCGATCGACCGCGGCGTTGACGGCTGCCCTCGCGACGGGCAACAGGTCGGGCTGGGGTGAGAGCGCGCCTGAATCGGACGCGGGCGCGGGCGCTTCGGGCGACGCGCCAGGGGCCGGGCCCTGCGGCGAGGGTGGCACCAGCATGGGCAGCCCCATGATCGTCCGGTTGGCACCGGCGCGGGCTGCCGCCGCGAAGGCGTCCGGGATCGTGACCGGTGCAGGCGCGGCAGGCGCGGGTGCCCGGGCCGCTGGCGGTGCGGCTGGTGCCGGGGCACGCGCAGCGGGAGCGGCAGTTGGCGCGATGGTCCTGGCAGGAGCGACCGGCTCGGCCGATACCTCGGCGCGCTCGACCACGAGCTCGCCGTAGTCATCGTCGCTGTCGAACGCGACCACCGCGGGCATCGGTTCGGTGCGCGCAGGCGCTGGTGGCTCGGCCCTGACGGGCACCGCCACCGGTGCGGCAACGCGGGCAGAGGATGGGGCAGCGACCGACGCGGCCAGCACGGGCACGGGCACAGGCACAGGCGGTGGCGTGACAACCCGGGCCGGAGCTGGCGGGCGGGCCGGTGCGGGAGCGACGGCGACGGCTGGTGCCGGAACCGGAGCGACGACTCGAACCGGCGGCGGCGTGGTCGACACCGCTGCTGCGACGGGCTTGGACAGCGCGTCGAGAACCCGATCAATGAGCTGCTGGCTGTCGAACGGCTTGAGAAAGTGTCCGTCTGCGCCTGCCTTGGTACCCGCGCTCTCATCGTAAGGCACATGGGTCGACGCCAGCACGTAGACCGGTACTCCGTGCAGCGCGCCGTCGCTCTTGATGGCCGCGCACAACTCGTAACCCGTGCGACCGGCCAGCGACGTGTCGGTAACCACCAGGTCGGGGCGCGACTTCTTGGCCGAGGCCACCGCCTCGTCGAACGAGCGCGCAGCCGTCACCTCGACGTCCTGGGCCGCGAAAACCATCGCGAAGGCCTGCTGGATCGTCGTACTGTCGTCAGCGACCAGGATACGTTTCGCCATGTTCCATGACCCCGAAGGGCCGCCCATTCGATAACACGCGCGCGCAGGTGGGTCAATTGGCCCGCGTTGGCAGATTGAGTCGTTGAGAAACAGCACCCGCGGGTGCCCGGCCTCCCAGGGCCATTTGTCGGCGGGCGGCCTGGCCGGTTACACTGCCGCCCGCGATGAACCCGGCAGACAAGATCACAAGTCAGCTCCAGGATCTGTCCATGAACCTTTGGTGGTCATGGAATCCTGAGTGCATCAAGCTGTTCCGCGACCTGGATCCGAATGGGTTTCGCAATTCCAAGCACAACGCGCGCACGGTCACGCTCGGTCTGACCGCCGATCGCCTCGGGCAGCTTGCCAACGATGCGACGTTTCGGGCGCGCGTGGATCGCGCGCACCGCGAGTTTCGCGCGTACATGGCGTCCGATACCAAGACCTGGGCGGACACGCACGCGGCCCCACTGCGGGTTCGTCCCGTCGCGTACATGTCGGCCGAGTTTGGCATCCACGAGTCGCTGCCGGTGTACAGCGGCGGGCTCGGCGTGCTCGCGGGCGATCACCTCAAGACGTCCTCGGATCTCGGGCTTGCGCTCGTGGCGGTGGGCCTGTTCTATCGTGAATCGTATTTTCGCCAGCACATCGATCGCGAAGGACAGCAGCACGCCGAATACGTCAACCTGCCAGTCGAGCAATTGCCGGTCACCTTGATGCGCGACAGCGCGGGTCGGCCCCTGGTGATTGATGTTCCGCTGGCGAACGAGACCCTGCTGGCCCAGGTCTGGGAGGTTGGAGTCGGGCGGACGCGCCTGCTGCTGCTCGACACCGAGGTTGCGGGAAACACCGACGAAAACCGCAAGCTGGCGGCGCGGCTGTACTTCGGCGATCAGCGCGTGCGCATCCGGCAGGAGTTGCTCCTCGGTGTTGGTGGCATAAGGGCGCTGCGCGCGGCGGGCATCTCGTGGGGCAACTTGCACCTTAATGAGGGGCACAGCGCGTTCGCGACGCTGGAATTTGCGCGGCTGCGCATGGACGCGACCGGCAGCGACTTTCGCACCGCAGCCGAGGAAGTTGCGCAGTCGACCGTCTTCACCACCCACACGCCCGTCGACGCCGGGCATGATCGTTTTCCGCCTGAACTTGTGGACGAACATCTCGAACCGCTGCGGCGGTCGATTGGACTGTCGCGCGATGAGTTCATCGGCCTTGGCCGCATTCGCCCGGAGGACTCGCACGAGGCGCTGTGCATGACGGTGCTGGCGTTCAAGATGTCGCGTCATGCGAATGCCGTGTCGAACCTGCACGGGCGCGTGACGCGGCGTTCGTGGCAAGTGTTGTGGCCGCATCACCGTGAGGACGAGGTTCCCATCGGTCACATCACCAATGGCGTACACGTGCGCACCTGGCTGGCCCCGGCCATGCGCGAGATGTACAGCCAGCACATCGGCTCGGACTGGCTTGATCACCTGACGGATCCCGCGATGTGGGCGCGCATCGATTCAGTTCATGACGCCGAGTTGTGGGAAACCCACCGCACACTCAAGGCGAGCCTGGTGCATTTTGTGCGGCACGAGGTGGCGCAGCAGCGGCAGCGCGACGGCTATTCGGGTGAACTGGTTGCCGCTGCGGAGCATGCGCTCGATCCGGACGCATTGACCATCGGTTTTGCGCGCCGATTTGCGACGTACAAGCGCGCCAACATGATCTTCTCCGAGCCGGACCGCCTGCGTAGGCTTCTGTGCGACGAGCGGCGCCCGGTGCAACTGGTGTTTTCGGGCAAGGCACACCCGGCGGATCGTCCCGGTCAGGAGATGTTGCGAACGGTGTACCAGACCAGCTTGTCGCCTGAGCTGCGATCAAAGATCGTGTTCGTCGAGGACTACGACATCAACGTGGCGCGGCACCTGGTTCAAGGTGTGGACGTGTGGCTGAACAACCCGCGCCGGCCGCAAGAGGCGAGCGGCACCAGCGGGCAGAAGGTTTTGCTCAACGGTGGCCTGAACTTGTCGATTCTCGATGGGTGGTGGGCAGAGGCGTACGACGGCACCAACGGATTCGCGATCGGCGAGGGGCTGACGCATTCGAATCAGGCCGAACGTGATCGGCGCGACTGCGAGGCCCTGTACCGCGTGCTCGAGACTGAAGTTGTTCCGCTCTACTACGATCGCGACATGCACGGCGTGCCGCGCGGCTGGGTGGGGCGCATCAAGCGCGCCATCAAGACGCTGGGCTGGCGCTTCAATACCGATCGCATGGTGATGGACTATGTGCGCGAGTGTTACCTGCCTGCGGCGGGCGCGTCGTCTTGCGAAATGCCCGGCTGACTACCGCTTTCGGACCGATGGCAGCGTGCTGCTCGCGGAAGGCGCCAGTATAAACTACAGTACGATGATGTTTATACTGTATAATCACCAGCGTCATGTTTAATCGCAGGACGCTGTTTCAGTAGATGGAATCGGGGATCTCGCGCGACAAGGTGCGAATTTTGTTGGGTGCGCGCCAGACCGGCAAGACCGAACTGCTTCGTGCCATGGTGACGCCAGGGCGCTCGATCATCTTCAATCTGCAGGACACTGCCTTGCGCCGTCGCTTCGAACAGGATCCGTAACCGTTCACATGGGGGGACCGCCCGGCGCCATGTCCTTCCAGCTCCGTCCCGTCGCTGTCTTTTGCCTCTGCGTCCCCCCAAACCCCCGCTCGGTGCCCCGGCGAAGCCGCGCCACC
Source organism: uncultured Myxococcales bacterium (assembly GCA_964431675.1). Classification (GTDB taxonomy): domain Bacteria; phylum Myxococcota_A; class Polyangia; order Fen-1088; family Fen-1088; genus CAYSKR01. The sequence goes on along the minus strand of CAYSKR010000157.1, from coordinate 1,063 downwards.
GAGCCACTTTCTCCGACGGGATTCGGTCATGGGCGTGAACGATTACCAGGATCCGAGCCGCCTCGGCGCTCAGGTGCGGGCGTTACCGCCATCCATTCGAGAAGTCGTGATCGATGAGATTCCAGAAGGTCCCGGAGCTTCTGGACGAGGTGCAGGCGCTGTACGATGAAAACCGCCGGGCGCGTCAGTTTTTTTTGACCGGCAGTTCTGCCCGACGCCTCCGGCGCGGCGCTGCGAACCTGCTTCCCGGTCGCTCCCACGTTTTTCGCCTCCATCCGGTCTGCCGCTGGGAGCAGGAGGACCATCGCCCTTACCTCGATGCCCTGGCGGAGCCGTCGTTTTCTGCCCGAAAGGCTCGGCGGTCGGTGCCCCGATTTCGGCAGCAGGATCTCGGGCGCACACTCGTTTATGGGAGCCTGCCCGGGGTCACGCTGGAATCCGACGCGGTGGCGGCGGCGACCCTGAGCGCGTACGTGGAGTTGTATCTAGAGGAGGAGATTCGCCGGGAGGCCGTGGTGCGCGATCTCGGGGCTTTCGGCGTTTTTCTTCGACTGGTCGCCGCAGAGTCGGGAGCGACCATCAACTCTGCGGGATTGTCGCGCGAAAGCGGCATTCCGCAGTCCACGCTCAGGACTTTTTTTCAGGTGCTAGAGGACACCTTCGTGGGCTATTCGATCGCGCCGTATGGTCGCGCGGGCAGAAAGCGCCTGTTGAGTACGCCGCGTTTTCTCTTGTTCGATAACGGCGTGCGAACAGCGGCGGCCGAGGTGCCGTACGATCGAATGGTGATCGACTCGATGGGAGGCCCGCTCCTGGAACATTGGGTTGGAACCGAACTCGTGATCCGGGCGGCCTATCGGGGCCACGGCCACAGGGTCACGTTTTGGAAAACCGTGGGTGGCGCGGAAGTTGACTTCGTCTGGGAGAGCCCGACCGAGGACATCCCCATCGAGGTGAAATGGACCAAGCGGCCATCGACGCACGACGCGCGCCACCTTGAGACCTTCCTTAATGATTACCCGACACGCGCGCGGCGCGGACTGGTCGTCTGTCGTTGCAGCGT
>CAYSKR010000156.1:0-4249 GCA_964431675.1 uncultured Myxococcales bacterium | reverse complement strand
CCATTCTTTAATACTGAAATCGTACACTTTATTTTGTCATGACCCCTAACGCCCGGCACCGGGCTGGCCGTGGCCACCGCCGCCCATGGCACCCATCAGCGCGGCGGGGTCGAAGGGCTTGGCGGGCTTGGTGATGCTTGGTTTCGCATCCTTGCCGCGCCCAACCAGTTCCATCGTCACCGCCGGCATCGGGCGACCACCGGGCCCCGGCGCGCCCGGCTTTGGCGTGCTCACTACCTTGACCACCCCAAGCGGTGCGGCCTCCTCGCTGACCCAGGCGTCAACCGCGCCGTTCTCCGTGATGGTGCGGTAGTGGCTGGTCTTGAACGTGCCGGCCGCGACCTTGATGGTCTCCTTGCCGACCAGGTTCTTTGGATCGGGCTTGTGAAACTTCTGCGTTGGGATCTGCGGAATGTTGGTGGGCATTTCCATCGGATCCCGATCGCCCATCTGCATCACCATCTGTTTGACCGGCTTGTCGCCGACCGTAGGGTCGAGCGCGACCACCAGCTTGACCGTGATCTTGCCCCCCATCGCGGCCATCATGCCGCCCTGCATTTGCATTTCCAGAACGTTGCTCGCGGCATCCCGTCCGACCAGCGCCCAGCGCGCGTTCATCGTCATCGGTTTGCCGTCCATCGCCACGGTCATCGTGTACGCGGCCCACGATCCGACCGGCGCCTTCTTGAGATCGCCGACCAAGGGCATCGACTCGCCCGCGCCTATGCCCTGCGCCCGAGCGGTGCCGGAAGCAGCAAGCGCGGCAAACAACAACGCAGCAAACGACGATCGGCGCATCGGGATCTCCTTTTCGAATGATGGGGCGGCAGCGGTGCCGCTTTCTTCTTCAAAATCCACGCCGCCGTGTCAAGCTGCGCGCCCGACATGAACCTTGCACAGCGCAGCCTGCCCTGGGGATACGGCACGGATGTCGTGGCCGCGATGCCCGTCGATCCGGACAACCTGTATTGCTGCTGGGAGAATACCGACGCGGCCATGGAAGGCGCGCGCAAGGCGCTGGGCGATGGCGGCACGACGGCAACGCTGGCCCTGCGGGTACATGACGTCACCGGCCGGATATTCGACGGCACGAACGCACACTCAAGTTTCGATCACGTCATTGGCCGCAACGACCGCCAGTGGTTCTTCGTCATCGCAAAGCCCACCAGTGAAGTGATCGTCGATGTCGGACTGCGCACCGAATCCGGCGCGTTCGCGCGCATCGCCCGATCACGCCGCGTGGTTTTTCCGCGACGCAATCCCCTGCCGCCTTCCCCACCCGAGTGGCTGACCGTCCGAGCATCGGGCGCGGTCGAACCCGTCGTCCCCCAAGCGCCAGCGCATCCAGGCCAGGCGCTGCCTTCCCTGCGTGCCCGCGCCGTCCGCACCGGCGTCGGCGACGGCACGCGCTGGATCGTCGAGCAGTCGCGCGTGCTGGTTCGCGCCCTGGGCCGCAGACAAGCGCGCCGCCTGCTCGCGCAGTGGGAGCTGCACGGCACCCGGGAGAACACCGCGACCTTTACCTCCGCTCAGCTCATCGCGGGTGCGAGCGAGTGGCGGCTGCAAGGCGCGGGGGACGTGGACGTGGGCCTGGGCCAAGGCGGCAGCGAGGGCCGTTTCGCGCCGATGCTACCCACGCCGGGCTGACCATGGCGACCGGATACTTTTCGCTCGTCCTGCATGCGCACCTGCCGTTCGTGCGTCATCCCGACGACGCCACCGTGATGGAAGAGCGCTGGCTGTACGAAGCAGTCGCGGGAACCTACCTGCCCCTGTTGCAGATGTTCGAGGGACTCGCGGCTGATCGAGTCCCCGCACGCGCGACCGTTTCGCTCTCGGCGCCGCTCATCACGATGTTGACCGACGACTTGCTCAAAGAGCGCTGCGGCGCGCACCTCGACGATCTGATTGACCTTGCCGAAAAGGAAATCGAACGAACGCGGGCCGAACCCCAGTACCAGCGACTCGCCATCATGTACCGCGATCGCTTCACCAGCCTGCGCCACACCTGGCGCTGCCACGACGGCAACCTGGTGCGCGCGTTCGGCCTGCTGCAGGAAGCGGGCACCTTGGAAGTCATCACGTCCACGGCGACGCACGCCTTCTTCCCGCTGCTCAACGGCGACTGGCGCTCGATTCGCGCGCAGGTACACACCGCCGCCGATCTATACGAGCGCCACTTCTCGCGTCGGCCACGCGGCATGTGGCTGGGCGAATGCGGCTACGTCCCGGGCGTGGACGAGATCCTGCGCGAGGCCGCCGTCCGTTACTTCATCGTCGACAGCCACGCGCTGCTGCGCGGCGATCGCAGCCCCGTGCATGGCGTTTACGCGCCCGTCTACTGCCCAACCGGCGTGGCCGCGTTTGCGCGCGACACCGAATCATCCGAGCAAGTGTGGAGCGCCAAGCAGGGCTACCCCGGCGATCCGCACTACCGCGACTTCTATCGCGACATCGGCTTCGACCTGCCGATGGAATACATCGCACCGCACGTTCACCCCGAGGGCCACCGCCTCGCGACCGGCTTCAAGTACCACGCGATCACGCACGACAAGTTGCACGACAAGTGGGTCTACGATCCCGATGCCGCACGCGGCAAGGCGGGCCTGCACGCGTCGCATTTTCGCGGCGGCATGGAAAAACAAGCCGCGCGCCTGGCGGCTGCGATGGACCGGCCACCCGTCATTGTCAGCCCCTACGACGCCGAGCTGTTCGGCCACTGGTGGTACGAGGGCCCTGTCTTCCTGGGCGACCTCTTCCGGCAGCTTCACCACGACCAGAACCAGATCCTGGCGTGTACACCCGGCGACTACCTCGACTGGCACCCGACGAATCAGCGCGTGACACCGTCCGCGTCGTCATGGGGCATGAAAGGCTACAACCGGCAGTGGCTGAATGAATCCAACGCCTGGATTTACCGGCACATCCACGCCGCCGCCGAACAAATGGCGGGCCTGGCGCGCGGCCACGCCACGGCCAGCGACCCCACGCTGGTGCGGGCGCTGAACCAGGCGGCGCGCGAACTCATGCTCGCGCAGTCGAGCGACTGGCCATTCATCATGTCGACCGGAACCACCGTGCCCTACGCCACCCGCCGCTTCGAAGAGCACATCACGCGCTTCGAACACCTGCGCACGGCGGTGCAGGCCGGGCGCATCGACCTGCCCTATCTCGAAGCGGTCGAAGGCGCGGACAACATCTTTCCCGATATCGACTACCGGATCTTCGCCTCGGAATAACCCGCCGCGGCACCCTGCCCGCCCGACCCGGCCGTCCTCCCGGGGCACCGAGATCATAGTTTTCCACCGCCCAGCCCTCAGTTTTCCACGGTGACGCACTGCAAGTCGGGGATCTGACCATGGCCTACGATGACGGCAGCAGTTGGTGGGGCTGCTCGCTTGCAGGCCGGGGAGCCGGATCACTGGGAGGCGGTGCATTGCTTCTCATCGCCGCCTGCGCCGCCGTGCTGCGCCGCCGCAGAAGCCAATAACACCGCGCTGGCCACCGGGCACTTGACGATGACTTCCTTGGGCAAAACCACCGCCCGCCGCGCCGGGGCCACCGTGGCCTTGATCGCGGCGGTCGGTTGCCAAGAGGCAGACCCGGACTGCGCATCCAGCGGCAACATCTGCACGTGGGTCGGCACCGGCGAAGCCTCGTTCAACGGGGACCGGCGGCCGCAACTCGAATCATCGTTGTACTGGCCCATGGATCTTGAGTTCGCACCCGATGGGCGTGCCTACTTGCTCGACTGGCAAAACCACCGGGTGCGCCGGGTCAATCAGGACGGGCGACTCGAAACCGTGATTGGCACCGACTTCGTCGGCGACGGGCCGAAGGACCAGAGCGACATGCGCCCCGAGGGAGCGCCCGGCACGACCGTCGAGCTCAACCATCCGACCGACATCCAGTTCTTGGCCGACGGAACCCTCATCCTGGCCGCCTGGCATAACCACAAGATCCGGCAAACGGAACCATCGAGACGGTGGCCGGCACCGGCCGCTCAGGTTTCGGCGGAGACGGCGAGGCACCGCTGGCCGCAACCTTCTACATGCAACAGGCCAACGAAAACCCCGAACCCGGCGGCAGCATCGCGCTCGACGGCCAGGGTCGGCTTTACCTGGCCGACACGTTCAACCACCGGATTCGCCGCATCGATTTTCAGGCCGGCACGGTCACCACGATCGCTGGCACCGGAGCCGCGGCCTACTCGGGCGACGGTGGCCCAGCCGAGCGCGCGGACCTCAAT
>CAYSKR010000155.1:0-8516 GCA_964431675.1 uncultured Myxococcales bacterium | reverse complement strand
CGTCGCCCTCGCGCAGCCGAGTTGCCGACAGATCCTTCACCTCGCGCACGCGCTTGAGCCAGCCGTCGCGCGACAGGATCACCGTGACCTCCTCGTCGACGATGAAGTCCTGGGCGTCGAACGCGACGTCGTCGCCGCCCCCGCCGCCGATCTTGGTGCGCCGCTTGTCGGCGTAGCGCTCGGCCGCTGTGACAAGTTCAGTGCGAATGACTTCCCAGAATTTTTTCTTGTCGCCCAGGATCACCTCGATCTCCTTGGCCAACGTCTTCTTTTCCTTCAGCTCCGCCAGGATCAAATTGATCTCGAGGCGCGCGAGCTTGTAGAGCTTGAGTTCCAGGATGGCGTCGGTCTGCACGGCGTCGAGCTCGAACCGCTCCATCAGCTTGACCGCCGCGTCGGCCTTGCCATCGGACTTGCGGATGATGCGAATGGCCTCGTCGAGCGCGTCGAAAATCAGCGCGAATCCCTTCAAGATGTGGATGCGCCGCCGCAACTCGGCCAGTTCGAACTCGAAGCGCCGCGTGACCACCTGCTCGCGGAAGTCGAGGAACTCGTTCAGGATCGCGCGCAGGTCCAGCCGCGCCGGACCGGCGATCGCGCGGTTCTGCGTCGGCACCAGGCACGTCATGTTGACGTGGAACGACAACTCCATCGGCGTGTTCTTGTACAGATACGCCATGACCATCGCAGGATCGGCACCCGGCCTGCATTCGAGCACGATGCGCACGTCATCGGTCGACTCGTCGCGCACGTCAACCAACAACGGCAGCTTCTTCGCCAGGATCACCTCGGCGATGCGTTCGACCAACGTCGACTTGGTCACGTTGTACGGAATCGACGTCACGATGATGTGCTGGCCACGCTTGCTTTCCTCGATCTTGTACTCGCCACGCAGGTGGATTGGGCCCTGCCCGGTCTCGTAGATGTCGCGCAGTTCCTTCTTGGAATTCGTGATCTGGCCGCCGGTTGGAAAATCGGGACCCTTGATGTACTTGACCAGATCCTTGGTCTCAAGTTTCCGATCGTCGATCAAGGCGACCGCAGCCTCGCAGACCTCGCCGATGTTGTGCGGCGGAATGTTCGTGGCCATGCCCACCGCGATGCCCGCGCATCCGTTGGCAAGCAGTTGCGGGATCTTCGCCGGCAACACCACCGGCTCTTCGGTGGACCCGTCGTAGTTGGGGCGAAAATCGACGGTGCCCTGCTTGAGCTCGTCGAGCAGATCCATGGCCATGCGCTGCAGCCGCGCCTCGGTGTAGCGGTACGCGGCGGGTGCATCGCCGTCGAGCGAGCCGAAGTTGCCGTGCCCTTCGACCAGCGGGTAGCGCAGCGAGAATGACTGCGCCATCCGCACCATGGCCTCATAGGAAGCGACGTCGCCGTGAGGATGGTACTTGCCCAGCACCTCACCGATGATCGTCGCGCACTTGCGAAACCGCGTGTCTGGATAAAGATGCAAGTTGGCGTACATCGCGTACAGGATGCGGCGCTGCACCGGCTTCAAACCGTCGCGCACGTCGGGCAACGCGCGCGCGGTGATCACGCTGACGGCGTAGTTCAGGTAGCGCCGCTGCGCCTCATCGGACAGCGACGCATCACGCGGCTCTTGCGGGCCATCGCCCCCTGCTCCTCCTCCTCCTCCTCCTCCTCCCCCTGCTCCGCCGCTTGAACCTTTGCCGCCACCCTTGCCGCCGCCGCTTTTTCGGGACGGTGCATCGCCGAGCGTCGGCGGCGAAAGTAGATCGAGCTGTCGCGTCGCCATGTGCAAAAGGGCCTGCGGACGCCCGCAGCCACCCTACGAGACGCCGATTGGCAGGTCAAGAAACCCTGGCCGACCTGACGGCCTTGCGCGGCGACCGTCTGAACGCTACGACACGCGGCGGACTTTTCGCCAGCCGCGCGGGGGACGCTTGTCCGCCGCGTTCGGGCGGGAACGCGAGTAGTCGACCCAGCGGTAGCTTGGCAGCGGCCGGACGTCCACGTGAACGAACCCGCTGCGCGGGTACAGGCCGAGGCCCATGCCGCCGTCATCAATGCTGTCGATGAACGCGCGCACCTTGGCCGGTTTGATGCCTCGCACGCGAATGTCCGCGGCGGTGCCGTTGAAGTGGTGGCTGGTTTCGCGACGCTGGTTCCGATAACCCGACACAAGTTCGATCGTCTTGCCGCCAAAGTGATCGTTGACGTGCGACAGGATCGTCAGAAGGCGCGGTTCGATTTCCTTTTCGGTGCCCGTGCGCTTGCAGCGCAGCACGTGCGCGACTTCGGCGAGCGCATCGACGTCGTACGAGCCGTCGGCGTCGTAGATGTTGACGTTCGCACTTTCATGGAATGCGACGTTGAACAGATGCAGCTTGCCCGACGGACGAGCGGGTGTCGCGTGCAGATGGCTTTCGGGAACGGCGTGGCCGACCACCTTGTGTCGGCGCGCCTTGGAACGGCGCCCGGCCGCGAACGCGCTGCCCGTGCATAGGCCAAACCCGAGCACCACCGCAAGCAGCCCGGCGATTCGGCGTCGCAGCATCCTGTCAAGATTCGTCCGGCGCGGCGGCGCTGTCAACCCCAAAGCGCAACTTTTCCGGCGCGGGGACAACCGCAGCAATGTGCTGCAATTCGATGCCAAGCTTTTCCGCCACGGCGAAAATGCGATCGTCGCGATAGAATTCGCCGTACACGATGCGGCGCAAGCCCGTGTTCGCGACCTGTTTGAAGCAGTTCCAGCACGGGCTCGCGGTCACGTACAACGTCGCCCCGTCGATCATCACGCCGTTCTTCGCCGCCTGAAGGATGGCGTTCGATTCGGCGTGGATGGTGGCGACGCAGTGATCGTTCTCCATCATGTGCCCCACCTCGGAGCAGTGCGGGATGCCACGAATGGATCCGTTGTAGCCCGTCGACAGTATCGTTTTCTCGCGAACGATCACGGCACCAACGAACTTGCGCGGGCAGGTCGACCGAGACGCCACCACCTGCGCGATGTTCATGAAGTACTGATCCCAGGACACCCGTGCGTCGGCCATGTCGAATTGCTATCACGTGCTAGCCTGCCGGGCCATGGATCTCGTGCAAAAGGCAACCGCGTCCACCGTTGCTGGATTGATTGCGCTCGGCGCGCTGGCGGCACACGCGCAGCCCGCGCAGCCCGCGCAGCCCGCACCCGACGACCTGTCCGTGTACGTGCTGACGATGGGTCCGGGCGATCACCCGTTCTTCAAGTTTGGACACAACGCCCTGTGGATCCAGGCCCGGCAAGCACCTGGGATGGTCTTCAACTGGGGCACGTTCGTTTTCGATTCGCCGCTTCTGATTCCTCAGTTTCTGCGTGGCCGCCTCAAATACTGGCTGTCGGTATCCGACGTGGACATGACCATCGACAACTACCGCTCGGAAAACCGAACCCTGGAAGCGCAGGAGTTGGATCTGTCGACGGCGCAAAAGCGTGAATTGCTGCGCCGCCTGCTTGACAACGCGCGACCGCAAAACCGGGCCTACCTGTATGACTACTTTTGGGATAACTGCTCGACCCGCGTGCGCGACGCCATCGATGCCGTGATTGGCGGACGCATCAAGGCCGCAGCGAGCGGACCGGCGACCATGACGTTTCGGGACCAGGCCTTGCGCCTGACCGCCGACTTGATTCCCGAATACGTCGGCCTTCACCTGGGCCTGGGCTCCTTGACGGATCGCCCCACCACGCGCTTCGAAGAGACGTTCATCCCCGCAGTGCTGCAGGCGGTGCTGCGCGACGTGCGCCTGGCTGGCCCCGATGGCGAGCGGCCACTGGTGAAAGCCGAGCGGACCATCTTTGCCGCCGATCGCCCCGCCAAACCGGTGGGCCCGCCCGCCTGGACGCTGCATTTCGCGCTCGTGGGTGTGGCTGTGGCGCTGGTCTTCGTCGGCGCTGGCGCGATGTCTCGCCGGAGCCGGGCCGCGCGCGCTGCCTTCGGCGCGCTGATCAGCGTGGTGGGTCTCGTTTGCGGCTTGCTCGGCACGGTGCTGGTGCTGCTTTGGGTGGCGACGAACCATCGCTCCGCCCACGCCAACGAAAACATCTTCCAGCTAGCGCCATGGACGCTGGCTCTTGCTTACCAAGGCGCCAGGATCGCGCTCGACGGCCCCGCCAAACTTGCGCGCGCTCACCAATCCGCGCTGCAGACGGTACTGGCCGCCGCCGCCCTGTCGCTGCTGGGCATTGCGGGCAAAGTGTTCACGCCATTCGGGCAAAACAACTGGGCCTTCATCTTTCTGCTCCTGCCGACCTGGTCAGGTCTTGCGTTGTCGTTGCACCTCGCGCACCTCGCCTCACAGCGCCGCACCTGAAGCCGCTTGCCCTACCGGTGCCGACGTTCGACCACACAGGCGGGTGAATGTTGTGAATGTGAAGCCGGCCGCTGTTTATTGTTCGTGGGAGGTGCCCAGGCGTGATAGAATGGGACATGATCCGCCCGCTACGTTTTGCCTTACTTTTGCCTGCATTGGCGCTGTTCTCATCGACCGGATGCGAGACGCGCGTCGGTCCAGGTTTCGCTGGTTCGGCAGACGACGGTGGCGCGGACGACACACCGGGTGGCCCGACGTCCGACGCGCCTTCGATCATCTTCAACACGACCGAGGTCAACCGGCCCTCTGACGAGGTTTGCGTCCCCGTCACGTGTACACCGCTCGGTGGACGATTCTGCGGCAAGATCGGCGATGGCTGCGGCCGCGCGCTTGACTGCGGCCCCTGCCCGGACGGTGAGCTCTGCGGCGGCGCGGGCACCGGCAACGTGTGTGCACCAGCGGATATCGCGTCGTGCAAGCCGCTGACCTGCAATCAGCCCGGTGGCCGTCTTTGCGGCAAGGTCGGCGACGGCTGCGGCCGGATGCTCGACTGCGAATCGTGCCTGGCGAACGAGGCCTGCGGCGGCGCGGGCACGCCCAACGTCTGCGGCCCCGCGGACGTCGCGACCTGCATGCCCCTCAAGTGCGATCAGAAGGGCGGCAAGTTCTGCGGCAAGATCGGCAACGGCTGCGGCAGCATGATCGAATGCGGTGGCTGTCCCGCGGGCGAAACCTGCGCCGGCGCGGGCCTCGCGAACGTGTGCGGCAAAGGAACCGCGATGTGTTCCGCCCTGACCTGCGCTCCCATCGGCGGCAAGTTTTGCGGCAAAATCGGCGATGGATGCGGCAGCGGCCTCGACTGCGGCGGCTGTCCTGCGGGCGAAACCTGCGCCGGCGGCGGCACGGCCAACGTCTGCGCTGCGCCCACGTCAAGCTGCCAGAAGATCACGTGCGAGCAGCCCACGGGACGATTCTGCGCCAAGGTCGGCGACGGCTGCGGCGGCGTCCTTGATTGCGGCGATTGCCCCGCCGGTCAGGCGTGCGGCGAAGGCACCGCCAACATCTGCGCCCCACCCCGCGCGTCCTGCACGCCCATCGTGTGTACGCCGCAGGGTGGCAAGTACTGCGGCACCATCGGCGACGGTTGCGGCAAGACGCTTGCTTGCGGGGCCTGCGCCACGAACGAAAGCTGCGGCGGATTCGGCGTCCCGAACGTGTGCGGCAAGGCCGCCTCTGCTTGCCAGCCGGTCGTATGCGCACCGGCGGCCGGCGGCAACTACTGCGGGATGATCGGCAACGGCTGCGGCAAAACCATCGACTGTGGCACCTGCCCGATGGCCCTGCCCTGTGGCGGCGGTGGATCCCCGGGGATCTGCGGTACGCCGCTTCCTGTCAACTGCACGCCGATCGCCTGTCAGCAAACAAACGGCAAGTACTGCGGCATGGTCGGCGACGGTTGCGGCAAAACGCTTGATTGCAGCGCTTGCCCGTCTGGTCAGACTTGCGGTGGCTCAGGCACGCCCGGCCTGTGCGGCAACTCCACTGGCTGCACCGCGATCACCTGCCAGCAAGTCAACGGCAAGTACTGCGGCACCGTCGGCGACGGTTGCGGCAAGACGCTTGATTGCGGCGCTTGCGCGACGGGGCAAAGCTGCGGCGGCGGCGGCACCCCGAGCGTGTGCGGCAACTCCACTGGCTGCACGCCGGTCACGTGTCAGCAGTCGAGCGGCAAGTACTGCGGCAGCATCGGTGACGGTTGCGGCAAGACGCTTGATTGCGGTGCCTGCGCGACGGGGCAAAGCTGCGGCGGTGGCGGCACCCCGGGCGTGTGCGGCAACTCCACTGGCTGCACGCCGGTCACGTGTCAGCAAGCAAGCGGCAAGTACTGCGGCAGCATCGGTGACGGTTGCGGCAAGACGCTTGATTGTGGTGCCTGCGCGACGGGGCAAAGCTGCGGCGGTGGCGGCAACGCGGGGGTCTGCGGCACGCCGCCCGCCGCAGGTTGCACGAAGGTCACATGCACGCCGGCCAATGGCCAGTACTGCGGCCGCATCGGCGATGGCTGCGGCGGATCGCTCGATTGTGGAAACTGTGCCGGCGGCCAGCCTTGCTCGAACAGCATCTGTGGTGGCGGCGGCCCGCTGTGCGTTGGACTCGAATGCCAGCGCGCCACGTGTACCCCGACAACCAAGACGTCGCTGACCGGGACTGTGTACGATCCGAAAGGAACGACGCCCCTGTCCGGAGTCGTCGTCTACATCAACAACTCCGCGGTCTCGGCGATCACCAGCGGGGCCACATGCACAACCTGCGACACGCCCTTCTCTGGCTCGCCGATCGCTTCGGCCATCACCGATACGTTCGGGAACTTTGTGCTCAACGACGCGCCAACCGGTGCCAACATTCCACTGGTGATTCAGGTCGGGAAGTGGCGACGGCAGGTGGTGATTCCCAACGTCACCGCTTGCGTGGCCAACGCCGTTCCGGCTTCGCTGACGCGCCTGCCGCGCAACAAGGGCGAAGGGAACATCCCGCTGATGGCGCTGACCACCGGCGGGGCGGACCCACTTGAGTGCCTGCTGCGCAAGATCGGCATCGACGACGCCGAATTCACCGCCGAGGGTGGGGCCGGACGGGTCCACCTTTTTGCTGGCCAGGGCGGCACCAGCAGCTTCAATGCGGGCGGAAGCCTCACCAACGCCACGGCGCTGTGGAACACGAACCCAAGCCTGTCACGCTACGACGCGGTCCTTCTGGCGTGCGAGGGAACCGGTGCGCACTACACGGCGAACAAGACGGTCGCCGCACGGCAGGCCATGCAGGACTACGCGAACGTGGGTGGCCGCATCTTCGCCACCCACTGGCACCATGTGTGGCTCACCGATGGACCCGCGCCGTGGCCGACGGTGGCGAACTGGAACGTCAATGCGGCGGAACCCACGGATCCGTTGACCGCAACGATAGACCAGGGCTTCCCGAAGGGGGCAACTCTCGCGCAGTGGCTGCTCAATGTCGGAGGCTCGTCCACGCTCGGGCAGGTGGTCATCACCAGCGGGCGGCACACGGTCGACACCGCCAACAACCCACCGTCGCAGCGGTGGATGTACGCCAACGGCATCAAGGACAAGAACGACGTCACGATCCCGAACTCGCTCCAGTACTTCACATTCAACACGCCCGTCGGAGTGCCGGTGGCGAATCAGTGTGGACGCTTCGTCAACAGCGACATCCACGTTTCCTCGGGCGACCGAGTGAACATGGCCTTTCCGACCGGATGCACGACGACGAACTTGTCGCCGCAGGAGAAGGTTCTTGAGTTCATGCTGTTCGACCTGACCGCGTGCGTGCAGCCGGTTCAGATGCCGCCGACGGTGCCGCCGCCACCCACGGCACCACCGCCCACGCCGCCGCCGCCGGCACCAGCAGCACCACCGGCAGCACCGCCGGCAGCACCGCCGCAGCAGCCGCCCGGCCCGCCGCCCGCACAGCCGCCGTCACCGCCCCCGGCACCACCACCGCCAGTTCCGGCCACGCCACCGCCGGCACCGCCGGTTGCCCCGCCGCCGGGCACAGTGATGACTCCACTGCCACCGCCGCCTGCGCCGCCCCCGGCACCACCGCCACTGCCGCCTCCAAGTCAGCCTCCGGCACCACCGCCCGTCGCACCGCCACTGCCGCCGGTCATCGAATAGGCCACCTCCCGGACCGGGTTTGCTTCCACCCGCTTGCTACCGCCGCGGTCGCCGACGGTTGGCGAGCAAAACCAGCGCTGCGTAGGCGAACAGGCCCGCGCCCGCGCCCGCGCCCGCGCCGCTTCCGCCACCGCCGAATCTACACCCGGACGATGTTTCCTCGGCAACGATGGGGCCGGTACCCTTGACGATACCTCCGCCCTGGCTGATGGCGCCCGCGTCGACGCGGGCGGCGGCGGCGGCGGCGGCGGCGGCGGCGGCTTCCTTGTTCAAACACATCCCTGCGAAGCACACCTTCTGCGTGCCGGCTTCCGCCTTGCCGCAGACCTGCTCAGGCGAACCGTTGTCGATAACGCCATCACAGTCGTCGTCGAAGAAATTGCAGACCTCCTCGCCCGGTGGCCCAGGAATGCACAAACTAGCGGCCACACATCCGGGCACAGAGCGCTGACACCAGCCCTTGCCGCAATAGGTCGGCGCTACGTCGTCCACCTTGCCGTTGCA
>CAYSKR010000154.1:0-8827 GCA_964431675.1 uncultured Myxococcales bacterium | reverse complement strand
TAGTGCTTGAAGCAGACGCGCAGGTCGTCCTTGAACTCGTCGAGCGCCTGGCGAAACACCGGCTGCACGTGCTTGCAGTGGGGGCATTCGTAGTCCACGAATTCCACCAGCGTGATGCGCGCGCCCTGGTTTCCCTTGCAGGGGGCATCCGCAATGTTGACGGTCTTGGGTGCCCCGGCACGAAAACGCTTCGCCAGCGCCTCACCCACTTCCGAGTCCGTGAAGCCCCGATCGACCAGCCGGGCGACCGATTTCACCGCGTAAAACGACTTGCGGCAGGCGCGATCATTCTTGATCGACTTGAGCAGGCTCTCGGCCTTGCCGCACGCCGATGCTTCCTTGTTGATGATGCGGAAAAATACCTTGCGCTCGAAATCATCCAGCTTGGTCAGGTCGATCCCTGGTGGGGGCGTGGCGTCCTCGGCCGGGGTCGGCGTAGGTGCGGCCACGGGCACCGCCGATGCCGCGTTGGCGGCCGAGGGCACCTCTGCGGACTGCTTTGCACACCCGGCCAGCAGGGCGGGCAGCATCGCGAATACAAGCCTTGGCGCGTGCGAAGCGCATCGCTGTGCGGCGACCATCATGGAAACCAAGGATATAGGAACCGGCGGTGATTTAGTCAACCCATCCCATTGACGATGGTGGGGCCAACCACTATAAATCTTCGCGCCCTTTCGGTTTGCACCCATGTCATCCGACTACATTGCCGCCACGGTAGCGATTCTGGCTGGGGTGGGCATGGCGTGCCTGCTGTCGCTCGCCGCCTGGGGCCTTGGCCACAAGCGCCCGTCGCGGCAGAAGTCGATTCCCTACGAGGCCGGGTCGGACGTCATTGGCACGCCGCGCGCGCGTTTCTCGGTCAAGTTCTACCAGGTCGCGATTCTGTTCCTGGTGTTCGACATCGAGGCCGCGTTTCTGTACCCGTGGGCGGTCAATTACCGCGCGCTGTCATGCACCGGGCCATTGAAAAATGGGCTGTGCCCGTCGGGCATCTCGTTTTATGGGCTCGGCAGCGTGGTCGTGTTCATGGCGGTGCTGGTGGTGGCGCTGGCCTATGTTTGGCGCAAGCGCGCCGTCGGATGGGAATAAATGAGTGTTGATTTCGTCACCGGGAAGCTGTCCGACGCCATCAACTGGGCGCGCAAGTTCTCGTTGTTCCAGTACCCGTTCGTGACCGCGTGCTGCGGCATGGAGTTCATGGCGACCGCGGCGTCGAAGTACGACATCGCGCGATTTGGCGCCGAATTCCCGCGCTTCTCGCCGCGCCAGGCCGACCTGCTGATCATCGTCGGCACCATCACCGAACGTCAGGCACCGGCGTTGCGTCGCATCTACGACCAGATGTGCGAGCCCAAGAGCGTCATCGCCTTCGGCGTGTGCGCGTCGACGGGAGGTTTTTACCAGAACTATTCGACGGTGCCGGGTGCCGACCAGATTATTCCGGTCGATGTGTACATCCCCGGTTGTCCACCGCGGCCCGAGCAGGTGCTCGATGCGCTGATGCTGCTGATGGATCGCATCGGCAAGGGCGAAACGCACAGCCAGATCACGATCAAGAGCGAACGCGGGTTTGACGTGCCGCTGGCGGCGATTCGGCCGATCGAAGAACGCAACCGGGCCACCGCAGCAGTCAAAGCTGCCGACCAGGCGGAGTAGCGACCATGGCTCAGGTTGTTCTCGATCGGGTCAAAGAGCGGTTTTCCAGCGGCGAGATCCTGGAGACCGGCAGCCAGCACGGCAACGAGTGGGTGCGGGTTCGCCGCGATTCGTGGCACGCTGTCGCGGCGTTCTTGCGCGACGATCCCGGCATGGCGATGGACATGTTCGTCGATTTGACGGCGGTCGACCGTTTCTCGCGCGAGCCGCGCTTCGACGTGGTGCTGCACCTGTACTCGCTTTCGCACAAGCACCGCGTGCGTCTGTACGTCGGCGCGCCCGAGCACGACTGCACGGTCGATTCACTGCATGACCTCTGGCCGGGTGCCAACTGGTTCGAGCGCGAGGCGTACGACCTTTACGGGGTGCGCTTCAAGAACCACCCCGATTTGCGCCGCATCCTGATGTACCCGGAATTCGTCGGGCACCCGTTGCGCAAGGACTACCCGAAAGAGAAGCGCCAGCCTCTGGTGCGTCGCCAGACGGGCAGCCAGGGCGGGGCCGAGTAGTCATGGAAACGCCGGTCACGACATCCAGCGAAAACGCTGCCGAACGGCGTCGCGTCGTGATGGGTTTGCGCGAGGCCTCGGACTACGACGCGGCCGACCTGCCGTCCGAGCCGATGCCGCTGAACATGGGACCGTCGCATCCGGCCATGCACGGCACGGTCCGCATGGTGCTTGAAGTAGAGGGCGAGCGCATCACCTCGGGCGACGTCCAGATCGGGTACCTGCACCGCTGCTTCGAAAAAGAAGCCGAGCACGCGACCTACGCGCAGATCTTTCCGTACACGGATCGTCTCAACTACGTGTCGCCGATGCTCAACAACGTCGGCTACGCGCTGGCGGTGGAGAAGCTCCTCGGCATCGAGAACGCCGTGCCCGAGCGGGCGCAGTTCATCCGCGTCATCGTCGGCGAGATCTCGCGCATCAGCGATCATCTGACGTGCCTTGGTGCGGGTGCCATGGAACTCGGCGCGTTCACGCCGTTCCTGTACAACATCAAGTTCCGCGAGTGGCTTTGGGAGCTGCTTGAAGAGGTGTCGGGCGCGCGCCTGACCCACAGCTACGTTCGCATCGGCGGCGTGGCGGGTGATTTGCCCGACGGCTGGATGGACAAGTTGCGCGACGTGCTGGCGCGTGGCCGCGGGGTGCTCGGCGAAGTCGACAAGCTCTTGACCCGCAACCGCATCTTTCGCGATCGCATGGACGGCATCGGCATCATCACGAAGGCCGACGTCGGCGCGTGGGGCCTGACCGGGCCGGTCGCGCGTTCGACCGGTGTCGATTACGACGTCCGCAAAGATCACCCATACCTGGTCTACGATCGCTTCGACTTCGACGTCGCCGTGGGCTCGGTCGGCGACAACTTCGATCGCTTCGCCGTCCGCGTGGAAGAGATGCAGCAATCGATGCGCATCCTGCAGCAGGCGATGGATCAGATTCCGGCGGGGCCGATCATCATCCAGGATCCGCGCATTGCACTGCCCCCCAAGAGCGAAACCTACAACTCGATCGAGGCCATGATTGGCCACTTCAAGTTGATCATGGACGGCATCCACGTGCCGCCCGGTGAGATTTACTCGTTCACCGAGGGCGGCAACGGCGAACTCGGCTTTTACATCGTGTCCGACGGCTCGGGGCGACCCTGGAAATGCCGGGTGCGTCCGCCGTCGTTCGCCAACACCGCCATCATGACCAAACTGTTGCCCGGACTTTTCATGGCCGACCTGGTGCCGACCTTCGGCATGATCAACATGATCGGCGGGGAGTGCGACAGGTAATGGCCGAGTCCGAAGCCCCCAAGCCCGCACCCGAGTTGGTGACCGTCACCATCGACGGCAAGGCGCACCAGTTTATGAAGGGCACGAATTTGCTCGAGGCGTGCAACGAGGTCGGGGCGGAAGTGCCGTTCTTCTGCTACCACCCGGGGTTGTCGTCGCCCGCGGTGTGCCGCCAATGCCTGGTCGAGGTCAAGGGTCAGCCTAAGCCCGTGCCGTCTTGCTACACGCCCGTCGCGGACAAGATGGAAGTGCAGACGCGCTCTAGCAAGGCGCTCGACGTGCGGCGGCAGATGCTCGAGTTCACCCTGGTCAACCACCCGATCGATTGCCCGATCTGCGACAAGGCGGGTGAGTGCATGCTGCAAAAGCACTACGTCGACTGGGACAGCAAGCTGGCGCGCAACGACGGCGTCAAGGTCAAGAAGGACAAGGTCGTCGACATCGGCAAGCACATCGTGCTGGATCAAGAGCGCTGCATCTTGTGTACGCGCTGCATCCGCGTGTGTGACGAGGTGGCGAAGTCGCCCGACCTGACGATGGCGATGCGCGGTGATCACGAGGTGCTCACGACGTCGCCGGGGCGGCGGCTCGACAACCCGTACTCGTTGAACACGGTGGACGTCTGTCCGGTCGGTGCCCTGACGTCGAAGGATTTTCGCTTCTCGATGCGCGCCTGGGAGCTGGAATCGACCCCGTCGGTGTGCCCCGGCTGCGCCACCGGCTGCAACGTCGACGTGCAATCGTCGCGCGGCAAGATTCATCGCCTCATCCCGCGCGAGAACGCGGCGGTCAACCAGCACTGGATGTGCGACGAGGGCCGCTTCACCTACAAGGCGGTGCACACCGACCGGGTGGTGGTGCCGCATTCGAAGGGCGAATCGGTGGTCTGGGATCGCGCACTGGATGACGCGGCGGCGGCGATCAAGGCGGCGCTGGACAAGGGGCCGGACGCGCTGGGCGTGGTGTTCAACGCCAACGCAACCAACGAAGATCTCGACGCGCTCGCCCGCCTGGCATTCGAGCACCTGGGCGTCACCAAGGCGTACCTGGCGGGCCGCGATCAGGGCTTTGCCGACGACATCTTGATCAGCGGCGACAAGAACGCGAACAGCGCTGGGGCGCGCGCGATTTGCGGGACGCGCACCGGGACGATGGTCGACCTGCATCGCGATCTGAAGGCGGGCACCTTGACGACGCTGCTGGTGGTGGGCGAGGTCGGCATTCCGGCGGCGCTGCCGGTCGACAAGCTGGCGGGCCTGGTCGTGCTTTCGACCCAGAACAACGCACTCACCGAGGCGGCGCACGTGGCGATGCCCTTGTGCGCGTGGGCCGAGGTCGACGGAACCGTCACCAACAAGCAAGGTCACGTGCAGCGGGTTCGCGCCGCCGTCGAGGCCGCTGGCGATGCGTTGCCCGCGTGGGAGATCCTCTCGCACCTGGCGCGCCGCCTGGGGGCGACCATGGAGCTAACGTCGGCGAAGCAGGCCTTCACCGAGGCGCAGGGGCGGCACGCGTTCATGAAAAACGCGGTGTGGGGCAAGCCCATGCTGCCGGTGCTGCAACGCTTCGCCGCCTCACGAGGGTAAGCGCATGTCGATCTGGGAGTCGTTCACCGCGTCTTTCTCCTACGGCCACGCGGGCTTTGCGTTCGTGGCGGCCTTGATCAAGGCGCTCATCTTGATGATTGCGCTCGCGCCCGGCGTCGCGTCCATCTTGACGTGGCTTGAACGACGACAGTCCGCGATGATGCAGGACCGCGTGGGACCCAACCGCGCCAATATCGGTCCGTTCAAGGCGTGGGGCATCACGCACTTCCTCGCCGACGCGCTGAAGTTCTTGTTCAAAGAGGATTTCGTGCCCGCCAAGGCGCACAAGTTCTTCTTTGCGCTGGCGCCGGTCCTCGCGTTGGCACCGGCCCTGATCCTGGGCGCGATCATTCCGTTCGGCGCGCCGCTATGTTGGGGCCACATCATGGACAAGGTGCCGATGGGGGCCTGCGAGCAGCCGGTCGATCTGCAGATCGCGCGCCTCGACGTGGGTATCCTGTTCTCGTTCGCGATCTCGTCGCTGTCGGTCTACGGTGCGACCCTGGCGGGGTGGGCGTCCTACAACAAGTGGGCACTCATGGGTGGCCTGCGCGCCAGCTCGCAGATGATGTCGTACGAGGTCACGATGGGCATGTCGGTGCTCGCGATGTTCCTGCTGTTCGGCACGCTCGAGCCCGGTGCCATGGTGGCGCAGCAGGGCGCGTATCCGTGGCAGTGGGGCATCTGGGGCCTGCCGCACGCGGTGGCGTTCGTGTTGTTTCTGACCTCGGTCATCGCCGAGACCAAGCGCACCCCGTTCGACATTCCCGAGGGCGAGCCCGAGATCATCGGCTACTTCGTCGAGTACTCCGGCCTGCGCTTCGGCATGTTCTTCCTGGGCGAGTTCATCGAGATCGTGTTTTCGAGCGCCCTCATGGTCACGATTTTCCTCGGCGGCTGGCACGTTCCCGGGGAAGTCTGGCTGGCCGAGCACGTACCGAACATCGGCGTGGTCTTGCTCACGCACGGTTTCTGGCTGGTCAAGACGTTCATCTTTTGCTCGTTCCAGTTGCTCATCCGCTGGTCGTTGCCGCGCTTCCGTTCGGATCAACTTATGCAGCTTGGCTGGCAACGCCTTTTGCCCGTGAGCATCGCCAACGTGCTCATTGCCGCGGGCTGGATCTTGTATCGACAGTCGGGAGGCTAGACGCATGGCCATCGGTGTGAAGATCGTCGCCCGTCCGGGCAGCATGGCGCAGCAGATGTACCTGCCGGCGATTGCCGAGGGCCTCGGCGTGACGCTGCGGCACTTCATGAAGAACTGGTTCTTCAACGCCAGCGGCCAGCGCGCCAAATCCGAGATCGTGACCGTCGAGTACCCGGAAGAGAAGATTCCGTACCCCGAGCGGCACCGTGGCCTACACCGCCTGATGCTGCGCGACGACGGCCAGGTCCGTTGCGTGGCCTGCATGCTGTGCGCGACGGTTTGTCCCGCTCACTGCATCACCATCGTGGCGGAAGAAACCGCCGACGGCCGCATCGAGAAACGCCCCAAGCTGTTCGAGATCGACGAGCTTCGCTGCGTCGTCTGCGGCCTGTGCGCGGAAGCCTGCCCGTGCGACGCGATTCGCATGGACACGCTCGAGCACGCCAAGTCCGTGTACCACCGTGCCGACGCCGTGCTCGACAAGGAAGAACTGATGTCCCGCGGCATCAAGTCAGACGCCACCCAGGGCGGCGTGGGCGCCTTCTGGCGCGAAAAAGTCACCGGCGAAAACCAGACGCCAGTCGCCGGCGCGGTCGTCCCCGCCGGCGCTCCCGCCGGGCCGGTCGAACTCAAGCTGCCGTAGCCTTCGGGCCAGCAGATGATCGCGGGTCGTTTTCCCGCTTGACGAGTAGATTTCAAAACGCCATGATTGTGATCGAACCTTCTGCACGGTTCGATACCCGGCGAGATTTTTTTCCCTACAAGTTCGCACCCGGGGACCGCCCCTGACCGATGGAAAGTGCACGCCCGCTCAGTCGGGAAGCCCGATGCGGTCAATCAGTGGTCCCCCCCTTACGATAGTAGGGGCTACAAAACTCACCGGAACGGCCGAGGCGGAGGGTTTACCTTTGTCCGGCGCGCACGGGCAGCGGCGCGCGTCCGGAGGTATATTGGTCAGGTGCTTTCCGCCCCGGCCATCGAAGCGGCACTGAAGGAGTTCTTCTCCGCTGCGGACAGAAAGGTGAGCGTCGCTTACCTTTTTGGGTCCGTCGCGACGGGAAAGGCGACGGAAGCGAGCGACGTCGATGTGGGAGTGCTCTACGCGCAGGATCCTGCTCGAACGCTCGACGGCTTACCCCTCGATCTGGAGGGCGACCTGGAGCAACTCCTTGGCCGACACGTGCAGGTTGTGGCGCTCAATCGTGCGCCGGTCGATCTGATTCATCGCGTCCTGCGGGATGGCCACCTGGTGCTCGACGCGGATCCGTCGCTGCGCATTCGCTTCGAGGTCAAGTCCCGCAACGAGTACTTCGATCTGTTGCCCATGCTGGAACGCTACCGGCGGGTGCGGCCTGCGGCATGACCGATACCAGCCTGGTTGCCAAGAAGTTGTCGCTCATCGACACGTATTTGCGCGATCTTGGAACCTTGGCCCGGGTCGACGACGTGACCACCGACGTGCGCGAGCTGCGCTTCGTCGAGCACACGCTTCAGATCGCCATCCAGGCCGCGCTGGACGTGGCGAGTCACATCGTTTCCGACGAGCGTTTCGGCGAACCAGCGACCAATCGAGAAGTGTTCGCCCTGCTGGCTCGCCACGGGTGGCTTCCTCTGGAACTGACGGCAAGGCTCGGGCGCATGGCGGGATTCCGGAACCTCCTGGTGCACGGCTACGCCGAAGTAGATCCGCTGATCGTCAAAAACGTTGTCGAGCATCACCTCGGTGATCTGGCCGCATTCGTCACCGCCATCCGGGCTCGCATCGGCGGCTAAGGGGCGTTTTCCATCGCCCGCCTCACCCGCAGCGTGTCGCGCAAGATCGGAAGCTGGGCGAGATCTTTGGGCCGCGCCGCAGCCTCTTTCGACGCGATGACATCCTCAAGACAGGCCACGATCGCGATCCGACCGAGGACGGAAATTTGCACGCTGCGCGCTCGCAGGGACTCGAAGCTGAGTTGCCCGGAAATTCCGTCAAACAGCAGGTCGAGTGTTCCCCCGGTGGCGTCGATTCTCAGCGCTTGCGTCAAGGGCGAAATTTGCCGGGCGCGAGCCCCCAGGAGAGTACCCAATTCAGCGATTTTGGTTCGGTTGGCGGGCGTGTCCCGCACCACGAGGTCGATGTCCTGTGTTGTCACCGGGGCCCCCTGCAGGATTGCGGCCACATTCCCGACGACGATACTTTCGAGACGAGTGGATTGGAGCGCCGTAAGAACCTGCGCCACGAAGGCCTCGTCAGAAGACATACACACCCGGGCGAATCTGGCGCAGGAAGAACCTGCGTCCCGAGCCAAATGGTCGCAACAGCGACATCAGGATTAGATCCAAATCCCCGGCATCCATGTCGGCCAGGATTGGCGCGAGGCGCTTCTTCGCCTGCTCCACGCGCGCAATGAGCACTTCTGGATCGAATACTCCGTCAGGTGATGTTTCATCGACCATGGCGGAATTGTAGCGCACGCGTGTTCGATCGGCATGCCTGCTGCCGATCCTCGGAGCAGGGTCAACAAACCAACGGCGTCAGCACCAGCACGGGCCTTGTCTTGTCCGGGTGCTTGAATTCAACCAGGCGGATGTCGCCCCAGGTCAGTCCTCGGGCCATTGCTGAACGCTCTCCCACCCTTTGATTTCTGCGTCGGAAGAGACGGAGCCGATGTA
>CAYSKR010000153.1:0-6894 GCA_964431675.1 uncultured Myxococcales bacterium | reverse complement strand
GTCGCGCACTGGAAGATGGTCCACATCGTCCGGCCGGTGTGGGAGCGCGCCGACCAGGACAACCAGCTTGGCCGGGCGTTTCCACGGCTGACCTACGGCTCCGACGCCGCCGTCGGCCTGAGGCTGCTTGAGCCGGGGGCGCGCACGATTCGCGGCGCGCGCGATCTGGTCAGCGTGGCGATGCAGTACGGCAACGCATTTCTCCAGGGGATGCAGGCGGCGGCGCTCAAGCCGGCCGACTTTTTCGGCAACGACGACATCCTTTACCTGATGGAAGACATGGCGACTGGCGAGATTCGCCTGTCAATCTTGTGGGAGTGGCTGCACAAGGGCGCGCGCCTGACCGAGGGCGACGCGGCCACGGGAGCCAAGGCGGGCGACCCGTTCACGGCGGAACTGTTTGCTCGGCTTCTCGCCGAGGAGTACGGCAAGCTGCTCGCCGCCGACCACCGCGACGTACACGACAACTCGAAGACGACGACCTTGCCGATCGCGCGCGAGATCGTGCAGGACTACGTCGCAAGCGCGGCGAAGCTGCCCTGGTACATCGACCTTTTGAACATCAACCTCGGCGTGCATGCGCTCGACGAGGGCCAGCGGCGCATTGGGCTATTGCGCGCGGCCTTCGTCGACAAGGGCGCGCGCGTCACCGCAAACCTGGACTTTGGGTCACCCTGACGGTCGCTCGATATGATTGCAACACCATGAAAACAACACGACGTTCGTTCCTTCAAGCCACGACAACACTGCTCGCCGCGAGCGGGTGCGGGGCACCGAGCCTCGCTGTGCGAAAAAAGGAAAAGCCCGGGCGCCAGCTCCGCAAGGCGATCATGTGGGACACCGTCGCCTTCAAGGGCACCGTGCTCGAAAAATGCCGCGCGCTCAAGCAAGCCGGTTTCGAGGGCGTCGAGCTCGCCAGTCACATGGACCAGGACGAGGTCATGCGCGCACTGGCCGAGACCGGCCTGGTCGCGGCGAGCGTTTGCGGCAGCAAGCACTGGGCGAAGCCGCTGTCGTCAAATGACGAGGCGGTGCGCGCCGCAGGCCTGACGGCGCTGCAGCAAACCGTGCGTGATGCGAAACGCTACGGCGCGACTTCGATCTTGCTCGTCCCCGGCGTCGTGGACAAGGTCGTCACCTACGAGCAGTGCTGGGAGCGCTCCATCGCGGCCATTCGCGCGGTGCTGCCGCTGTGCGAGGAAACCGGCGTCAAGATCGCCATCGAAAACGTCTGGAACAATTTCCTGATGAAGCCGCAGCAAGCGTTGGACTACCTCGGTGCCATTGGCAGCCCGCTCGTCGGCTGGCACTTCGACACCGGCAACATGATCAAGTTCGGCCCGTCGGAGGAATGGATCAACGCGCTCGGCCCGCGCATCTTCAAGCTGCACATCAAGGAATACAGCAAGGCCAAGGGCTTTGGCGTGCGTTTCTTCGAGGGCGACAACAACTGGCCGGCCATCATGGCGGCGCTCGACAAGATTCCCTACCGTGGCTGGGGCATCTGTGAACAGCCCGGCAAGCAGGCCAGGGACGCGGATGCGCTCAAGGCGCTCTCGACGCAACTCGACCAGATCTTCGCGGGCAAAGGCACTCCGGCGACAGTCGGCTAGCCTGCCGTGGCGTCGATAAAGGCCCGCCCGGCCCCGCCCGGCGCTATCCGCCGGCTTCGTCGAAGTGGTAGCCGGCCTCGCCGTGGTCGCGTTGGTCAAGGCCCATTTCCTCGTTGTCGCGATCTGGACGCAGTCCGATCGTTGCCTTGATGGCCAGCGCAATTGCCGCAGTCCCCGCGACCCCAAGCAAGGTGACCAGAAGTACGGCCTTGGTCTGTTCCAGCCACAGGGTTCGGCCGAGCAGATCCTTGAGGTTGGTGTTTAAGTTCGGGTTCGCCTCGCTGGTTGCGAACACGCCCGCCAGGATCGAGCCTATGGTGCCGCCAACGCCATGCACGCCGAAGGTGTCCAGGGCATCGTCGTACTTGAGCCAGCCCTTCAGCTTGGTGCAGGCGAAGTAGGGCACCGCGCCGGCGAACACGCCGATTGACACCGCGCCCGTCGGTGTCACGAAGCCTGCGCCCGGCGTGATGACGGCAAGGCCAGCGACCGCACCCGAGCACAGACCCAGGATGGTCGGCTTGCCGCGCTGTAGCCACTCAAGCGCGGGCCACACGGTGGCGGCCACTCCGCCCGCGAGCGTCGTCGCCGTGAACGCGTTGGCGGCGATGCCGTCGGCGGCCAGCGCGCTGCCGGCGTTGAACCCGTACCAGCCGAACCACAGCATGCCGGTGCCGACCATGCACAGCACCATGCTGTGGGGCAGGAAGTTCTTCTGGCCGAACCCCTTGCGCTTGCCCAGCAGCAGGCACAGCACCAGCGCCGACCAGCCCGACGACGTGTGTACGACGATGCCGCCGGCGAAGTCGATGGCCTTGATGGCCGCGTTCGGGTTGCCGAGGCCGTTCATGAAGCCACCCTCGCCCCAAAGCATATGCGCCGACGGGAAGTACACGACGAACATCCACAGCAGGCAAAACAGCATGATGGCCGAGTACTTCATGCGCTCGGCGATCGCGCCCACGATGAGCGCGGGCGTGATGATCGCGAACATTAGCTGGTACATCGCGAACACGTTGTGCGAGACCCAGTACGAGTACGTCGGATTCGGCGTCGCGGTCACGCCACGCAAGAACGCGAACTGGAAGCCGCCGATAAACGGCGAGCCCCCGCCGAAGGCGAGGCTGTAACCGACTGCCCACCACAGGATGGTGACGAACGCCGCGCAGCCGAGGCACTGCGCCAGGACCGACAGGACGTTCTTGCGGCGCACGAGGCCGCCGTAAAACAGGGCCAATCCTGGCAGCGTCATGAACAGCACCAGCGCCGACGCAGTCATCAGCCAAGCGTTGTGCCCCGGCCCCGGCGTGTAATGGGCCTTGGGATCCGCATTTTGCAAGTACGCTTCGAGGATCTGCACCTTCTCGGCCAACTCGGCCACGGTCGGAGTGCCCATCAGACGGCTGCCTTCCTCATCTTGAAACGCAACGTACGAGCGCAGGCGCGCGCGTGTAAAGGCCGTTTTTCGGGCGAGCAGACGTATTTTTCTCGCGCGAAACCTGCCCGCAACATGGCCGAAATATTCGCGCTGCCAGCGCGAGGTTGTTTGGGCCAATGCCCATGGTGGCCCGTCCTGGGCCCATCTGGGCTAGACTGCTCGCCTTTCAGACAGGAGCTCATGGATGTCCATCGAAATTCAAATTGGCGACCTTCTCAAGGACGCCATGCGCGCCAAGGATCTGCGCACCGCGGACTGCATTCGCATGATCAAGACGAAGCACATGGAGCGGCGCACCACCGCAGGCTTCAAGGGGCCGCTCGACGACAGCCTGTGGCTGGACGTCATCACCGCCTACGGCAAACAGCTGCGCAAGGCGCGCGAGGAGTACGTGGCACTCGGTGAGCGCGGCAAGGACGAGGTCGCGCAAATCACCTTTGAACTGGAATTTTGCGCGCGCTTTCTGCCGCAAGCCGCCGGTGACGACGAGGTGCGCGTCGCGGTCAAGGAAACGCTGGCGCGCCTTGGCGCGGCGGTCGATCCGAAGCAGACCGGGCGCATCGTCGGCGAGGTGATGAAGGCACACAAGGGCAAGTTCGAGGCAGGCTCGGTCAAGCGCATCGTCGAAGAAGAGCTGGCCACCCGGCCGACGTGACGGGGCTGCGGCGCAGATCTACGCCAACCGTGTGGCTTTGAGCGCGGTCAAGATCATGCGCGTCGCGGGCGACTGGTTGAGCGTGTAAAGGTGGATGCCCGGCGCGCCGCCGTGCAGCAGATCCACGCACTGGGCCGCGGCCTGCGCCACCCCGAGGGCCTTGATCGCCTCGGCATCGTCGCGGCGCTGATCGAGTTCACCACGCAGCGCTGTCGGAATCGAGGCGCCGGAAAGCTGGATCATGCGTTCGACCGAGGCGAGGTTGGTGATGGGCATGATGCCGGGCACGATGGGCACCGTGATGCCAGCCGCGCGCGCGCGCGCCACGAAGTCGAAGTACACGCGGTTGTCGAAGAACAGTTGCGTGACGATGAAATCGACGCCCGCGTTCACCTTGATGACCAGGTTGCGCATGTCCTGGGCGAGGTCGCGGTTTTCCATGTGGCCCTCGGGGCAACCCGCGGCGGCGATGCACAGCGCTTGCCCGGCGCGTTGGCGCAAAAATGCGACCAGATCCGACGCGTGCGCGAAGCCATCCGGCGGCGTTTCAAACGTCGCGGCACCGGCCGGTGGATCGCCGCGCAGGGCGATGATGTTCTCGACGCCAGCATCGATCAGGCGATCCACCACCGAGGCGATGTTGGCGCGGCCCGCGCCCGCGCAGGTCAGGTGTGCCATGGCGGTGATCCCGTGGTCGTGCTGAACCCTTCTGACCAGTTCGATGGTGCGATCGCGCGTCGAGCCACCGGCACCGTAGGTTACCGAAACAAACGCGGGCGCGAGCTCCGCAAGATCAGCGATGGTTTTTTCAAGCGCCAGCGTCCCCGCCTCGGTCTTGGGCGGGAAGAACTCGAACGAAAAAACTCTTTTTCCGCTGCGAAAAAGATCGCGGATCTTCACGACATCGATCCGGACGGAGACGGCTCGCCGTCGTACTGAGGCTGGCCGTCGAAACGGTGGCGGGTCGTGATGAAGCGCGTGGTACCCGACTTGCTGCGCATGACGATGGATTCGGTCTCGGCGCCGTCGCTGTGAAAGCGCACGCCGCGCAAGAGCGCGCCGTCGGTGACGCCGGTGGCCGCGAACATGACGTCGCCGCCAGCGAGTTCATGGATCGCGTAAACGCGATCGGGATCGGTGATTCCCATCTTGCGCGCGCGCGCGGATTCGTCGGCGTTGCGAAACTGCAAGCGGCCCTGCATCTCGCCGCCCACGCAGCGCAAGGCAGCGGCGGCCAGGACGCCCTCGGGCGCACCACCCGCGCCCAGCAAGATGTCGATGCCGGTGGCGGGATCCGCGCACGCCAGCGCGCCGGCCACGTCCCCGTCGCGGATGAGGCGGATGCGCGCTCCGGTGGCGCGCACCTCGGCAATGAGCTTGTCGTGCCGCGGTCGCTCGAGAATGATCGCGGTCAGGTCGGCAACGGCAACCGATTTGGCCCTGGCGAGCGCACGCAAGTTGTCGGTGGCCGACGCGCGCAGGTCGATGATCCCACGGCCGATCGGGCCGGTGGCGATTTTTTCCATGTACGTATCTGGCGCGGCCAGAAAACCACCGTGTTCGGCCAGGGCGATGACAGCGATGGAATCCCAGTCACCCGTGGCGAGCAGGTTGGTGCCTTCCAGCGGATCCACGGCGATGTCGACCACGGGCGCACCAGCGGACGCAGCGCCGACCTTCTCGCCGATGTAGAGCATCGGTGCTTCGTCGCGTTCGCCTTCGCCAATCACCACGGTGCCGTCGATGTGCATCGCGCCCAGGGTGCGGCGCATCGCCGACGTGGCCGCCTGATCCGCGCCCATGCGATCACCGCGGCCCATCAGGCGCGACGCCGCGAGCGCCGCCGCCTCGGTGACGCGCACGACTTCAAGTGCCAGGTTGCGATCCATGGAGACGATTCTACTCGTCGCGGGCCGCCACGCCGTCGGCAAAACGATCCAGCCGATCACGCGCGGTCTCGCCGTCGATGAGGATGCTCTCACCTTTGTGCTCGGGCGCGTCGAACATGACGTCGTGGCACATTTCCTCGATGAGTGTCCGCAGGGTGCGGGCACCGGTGCGGCGGTTTTGCGCAAACCGCACCACGCACCGCAACGCCTCGTCGGAAAAACGCAGATCGACACCATCCATCTTCAACAGCGCCTGATACTCCTTGATCACGCTGTCGGGCGGGACGGTCAGGACGTGATACAGCTCGTCGTCGGTGAGCGGCTCCAGTTCGGTGCGCACGGCAAGGCGGCCGAGGAATTCGGCGATGAGGCCGTAGTCGAGCAGATCTTTTTCGGTGATGCGGCGCGCGCGCTTGCGCGGCGTGGTGTTCTCGTCGGTGGCTGCGCCGAATCCGACGGCCTTGGTGTCCTCGTAGATGCGCAGGTCGGAAAAAGTTCCGGCGGCGATGAACAGGATGTCCTGCGTGTCGACCGTCACGAAGTCGTGCTTGTTCCAGTGCTGCGTGACGTTCAGTGGCGCGAATATCTCGCGGCCTTCGAGCAGCTTGAGCAGGCTTTGTTGCACGCCTTCACCGCCGATGTCGCGTGTGCCGGCGCCGGTGCGCGCGCCCTGCGTCTTGCGCGCGACCTTGTCGATCTCGTCGATGAAGACGATGCCCCGCTGCGCCAGCGCGACGTCCTCGTCGGCCTTTTGCAGCAGTTCGCCGATCATGACCTCGACATCCTTGCCGTAGTAACCGGCCTCCGTGTACTCGGTGGCGTCCGCCACGGTGAAAGGAACCTCCAGAAAATCCGCCAGGGTGCGCGCGATGTGCGTCTTGCCCGAGCCGGTCGGGCCGATGAGAAGAAGGTTCGACTTCTTGATCAGCCGCTTGCCGCTTGGTGCCTTCTGGTTGACGCGCTTGAGATGGTTGTAGGCCGCGATCGCCACCTGCCGCTTGGCGCGGTTCTGCCCGATGACGAAGCGGTCAAGGTGTGCGAAGATCTCGCGCGGCGTCGGTATCGGGCGTTCCGGGTAGCGCGGCGCGGCCTTCATCGCGGTGCCAGTATCTCACCGCTCGATGAACCTCGCCACCGCCCGCCGGTCGAATTTCCCACCTGCTCGTAGGTTGCCGTAGGTGCAACGAAACCGCCCTTCGCGACGCCCGCAACCCGCCATGTGTTAAGCACCCCTGCGCTGATTCGGGCTGGCGCGCCCGCCATCTTTGTGCCAAATAAGAGGCGGTCCCGGGCGACGGA
>CAYSKR010000152.1:0-3614 GCA_964431675.1 uncultured Myxococcales bacterium | reverse complement strand
TCTCACTATCAGTCCCGGACGCGGCAAGCGTGCGCTAGTCAGACAAAGTGGTGTTGCGCAACGCCATGACAGGACGCGTCTTCAAGCTACATATGTGTCCATGACCCTCGCCGAGCGCCTCAGCGACATCGCGCCGGATCGGCTGCGCCCGCTCAAGCGGGTGGAGTACGAATACATGGTTGCGCACGGCGTGTTCGACAACGAGCGGGTCGAACTTTTGCGAGGAGCGATCATCGAGATGAGTCCCCAAAAGCCGCCGCACGCCGGCATCACACAGATCCTCACCAAGAAGCTGTCGTCCCTTATCGGAGATCGAGCCGACCTCAGGATTCAGGCACCGCTGGCCATTGCGCAGGACTCACTTCCAGAGCCCGACGTGGCGCTGGTGGCCCCCGGGGACTACCGCCGCACGCATCCCACGAGTGCCTTCCTGGTCATCGAGGTCGCCGACTCGTCCTTGCGCAAAGATCGCATCGTCAAGAGCGAGATCTACGCTGAAGCGGCGATACCGGAGTACTGGGTGGTCAACCTGCAGGACGCGGTCGTCGAGGTTTACCGGCAGCCGCGCGGTGCCGTTTACGAGATCCGCCAGTTTTTCCACGTCGGCGACGTGGTGTACCCGCACCAGTTTCCCGACGTCGCGATTGCGGTCGCCGATCTATTGGGATAGGCGGGCACCTGGCACCAACTTTCAACCTTATGGCCGGATTGCCCAGTCCACGATCGCGTTGAACCACTTCAAGCCCGCAGGACTGATTTGCCGGAAGCTGGTCCCCTGCAAGCACAGGCCGATGCGCCTGCCCGGTGCGGGCCGATCAACCAGCATGCCGCCCTTGTCGTACGCCCACAGCGCAAGCTGCGTGGGCATCCCGACGATGGTTGCAACTTTGATGGCACCCGTCCCAACACCCGAGGCCAGGGCCCATGCGAACGAGCGCATTTGCATGCTATTCAAGACGCTCGCGGTGCCGGTCAGGCCACCGGCGAGCGCATGCGCCGCCATCGTGATGACCACGGCTGACTGATCGGCCAACTCGCCCGCGTCCACGCCGGAGTTGGGTCCCGCCATGCCCAGCGGAGCCCAGCTCGAGAAGCGAGTGGTGATGATCGGAGTGGCCGCGCCGGTGAGCAGCGGCCCCACCTTGCTGCCGGAGACGCTGTCGGTCACGAACACCACCTTGTACGCTGCCGGGTCAGTTGGCATGAGTTCATCGTCGTCGATGATCTTCGGCGTCAGGTTTCGCAGCGCGAAGATGTCCGCGATCTCCTGCTCGCCAGATGCCAGCGCGGCCGGGTCGCCCACGACGATTAAGACGCCGCTGCCAACAGCAACCGTGCCGCCCGAGCCGCCCCGTCCAGCACTGCCGCCCGAGCCGGTCGTGCCGCCGGAGCCGCCCCGTCCAGCGCTGCCGCCCGAGCCGGTCGTGCCACCCGAGCCGGTCGTGCCGCCGCTACCGGCAGGGCTACCGCCAGTGCCGACGGGTGTTCCGCCCTGCCCCGAGGAGGTGCCTCCGGTGCCGGACATGTTGTTGCCGCCCGTGCCCGGCGTCGCCGGTTTGTCAGACGACGACGAGCATGCGCCAAACAGAAGCGCGACCAACGAAATGCCCAGTAGTTGACGTGATGTGTGCATAAGCATGCCTCGTAGATACAGCGGACGTAGGTAAAGGGCAACCGGTTGCCGTGGTAGTTTGGCGAATGGGCGTTGCCAGTGAAGGAGAGCCCGTGGCACTGCCTGATCTCGACCTCGGCCAAGGCGAGGTTCCGCCGAGCGGCGCGACTCCTTGGGGGATCGCGGGGTGGGCCAGCGCGACGCTGCTCTCGGTGCTGATGTTGACCGCACTTTTTGTCGTTGACTACGTGCCCACCAACGACGGCCCGCAGCACATCTTCATGAGCTATGCGGTTCGTCACCTCGACGATCCAGCTTCAGGATATGGGCGTTACCTGTCTGCCGGGACTGCGTTCACGGGACTCGGCTTCGATGCGATCTTCGGTGTGGCCCACGTCTTCTTGCCGTGGCGGGCAGCGGTGCAAGCGACCCTGGCCGTGACCGTCCTCCTGTGGGCATGGGGTTTCATGTTTCTCGCGGCCTCGGCTTTCCCAGCGCGACGCTGGCTGGGCCTGCTTGGTTTCGCCAGTGCGTTTCAGTGGTCGCTCTGGATGGGACTGTTTCCATTCACGATTGCGACGGGTTTTGGCTTCGTGACGCTTGGATTCGCGTTGCGTCGGCCGCGTCCGCAGCCCCATTGGCGTGCCTTGATAGCGGCGGCACTTTTCTGTCAGGCGGTGTTTCATGCATTTGCCGCTTTTCTGACGGGCTTCGCCGTCGCAGTGATCTGGATGACCATGGCGCAACGTCGCCTGCGGGAGATGGGCTGGTTGGCGCTGTGTGCCTTGCCGGCCATCGCTGTCGCGTGGTCCTCGGCAAGTGCAATAGCCCAGGTCACGGAGGCCAACGTCATCCATCCCGAAAGCACGCGCTGGCTTCTCCTGGCTCGCGGCTTTGTGTCGGGCCCAACCTGGCGGGCAATGCCCCTGGCTCTGCTTGGCCTCGGTGCACTCGCGGCGTGGATTGGTCGCTCGCGGCGCGGGTCTTTGCCCAACGAAGCGGCACTGTTCTGGGTAGCGGGAACCCTCACCGTTGCCGCCATGGTTTCGCCGTTGCACCTTCCAGGCTGGCAGTTTTTCGGCGTGCGGTTTGTGCCCATGGCCACGCTGCTGGCTTGCCTTCTCTTGCCAACTGAGCGCTTCGGGCCACGCATTCGCCGGGCGACTCACGCCGCCGTGGTCGGGTTCGGCGTTGCGAGCATCACCTGGGCCGGCTCCTACCACCGAATCGCCAGGGCCAACATCGCCGATGCGCTCGCGGGTCTTGACGCACCGGTGCGCCGTTCCGGAGCGCGTCTGCCGGTGGTGTTCGACCCGGCACCAGGCGAGCCCGCCGAGAAGATCGAGCGTCGGGTGCCTTTTGTTGCGCCACTTCAGAACATCGGATTGCTCTACGCGGTCGCTCAGGGTGGCGTGCCACACGGGATGTTCATCGGTCGCAAAGATGCCCACCTGCTCACCTGGCGCGACCCGCCGAATGGACCCACCCCGGATACGCCAGGCCCCGAGCTGGCGCAGCTTCCGCACCCGCAGCGCCTGGACAACTTGTTGCGCTACGGCAGCGACTACGACGATCTGCTCATCATCGGCAAGCCAGGCGATTTTGCCGCCGCGGCGGCGCGAGGGTTTGCCGTGGATTTTCAGCAGGGCAACGCGCTGATCGCGCATTTTGTTGGCTGCCCGGTGCAACTCGACCTGGATGCGGGTGCTGACGCTGCGGGCCAGGTGATCGTGGCCGTTGGCTGGAACGGGCAGTCGGCAATCTCTGCAAGCCGACGCGCGCCGGCGGCTTTTCCCGGTCCGATGCCATTCCCGAACAGTCCCTGCGGCGGCGTTTGGCTGCGCGTCTTGTTCGATCGCAACGCGGACGGGCGGGCTTCACCGGGCGACCGTGTGTGTGAAGGCGCGGATCAAGGCGGCTTCCTGCATCATGTCGCCATGCGCGAGGCGACCCGGATCACCTGCCGCATCGGCCGCGAAATATTGCGCCACTGAGGTCATGC
>CAYSKR010000151.1:0-2945 GCA_964431675.1 uncultured Myxococcales bacterium | reverse complement strand
TTCCTGTATAAGCTGCACGTCGGCAGCGGTCGAAGCGACCGGGTTCTCGACGTTTCCCATGAATCTCTCCTTGGCGTAAGTTATCCGTTAACTGTCTAGGAGTTTGTCGGACTCAAGTCCGACAAACTCCTTATGCAAACCCGCCCGCACGATAACGGGAATCCATGACACTGAAAACCTCATTTCCAGTCTACGCGCGTGCTCATCAGAGGCCAATCGGGGTCGTTACCCTGGGTTTCATTCGAAATACGCGGGCGGTTTTGCTGTTAGCAGCGTGTCGGACACCTAGGTCCGGCAGGCTGCTAGCCCGCATGTATCATGACTGGCGCGATTTTGGGGTCATGCGATCAACGCGCGCGGGCAGGCGCCTGCGACATGCGGGCTGACTATTTTTTGGGCAATTGCGCGAAGAGCGGGACTGGGATTCGCAGCAGCGCATATTCAGGCTGGCAGTTTGCCTGGCGCTCCCCTCCGATACAGCCTGTCGGCTCGGCATAAGGAGTTTGTCGGCCCAAAGCCCGACGCCGGCGGAGGTGGCTCAAATTCGCCCCGGTCGGCGTAGGTGTGGTCCCCCAGGTCAGGCAGGAATCGATTGTTGTGGTGGAGCCGAGGTTGACCACGATGTCCACGCCGCCGATGTTTGCCGCACCTCCAAGAAAGGCAAGAAAGGCCGGCCCCATTTATCCGCATTTATCCAGGCGGCGCCAGGAGGCGGGACAGCCAGTTATAGAGCCCCCCGAACACTGCTCCCGCGATCACCCCATCCACCAACCCGTAGAGCGTGCCCATGACAACTTGCCCGATACTCGCGGCTGCACGGTAGCCCGGAGAGATCGAGGCGACGAGCTCGAGGATGTCGTGGCCGTATGCCGGCCAGGCCAGATTAACCAAGCCAACCACGAGCATCAAAACGCCCCAGAACAAACCGATACTCAAGGACAAAGCACTAACGTTGAATCTCATAGCGCCTCCTCTCAGAATAGGATAGGAATCTATTCCAACCGTGAGAGCGCGACAAGCGCTTTCCCGCACCGTGGCTGCTTGGAGGAGTTCGCCGGCACTTCGCCCGGCCAAAGCCGGCGTGCATCTTTGAGCGGTAGATCATCGTGCCCGCAGGCGTCGCAGTGGATGGGGGCACAGCCGTGATGCGGGTCACCGCACGCGTCGCGCTCTTCGGCTGCTAGAAGTTTTCGCGGATGAAGATGACTTCTTCGGCGCCCTCGAAGACTCCGAAGGTGGCCCGGGCGGAGGGGTTCTGATTGTAGGCGCCTCCGGTCTGCAGGTAGGTCCTGTTGGCGCCTGCCGCGGGTACGGTGCCCCCGCCCACGGTCGTGCACGTGGTGCCGCTGTTTGCCGCGCTTAGGTTCACTGCAAGGTCAACGCTGCCGTTGTTGGCGCTGCCCGGCGCGGCGAGCGTCAGCGTGCTACGGCCCTTGGTGAACGCGCTCACCGCGGTATTCGCGGTCTCGCATGCGGCCAGGTTGCTGGTGAAGTTGCTCATCGCCACGTTATTGGTCGCGATCGTCGTGCAATTGTCCGCGTCATTAGTCACAAATACGATACCGTTCCAGTATTGCGTTTCGAACGGGATCGGCAGCGGCACGAGCTGCGAGCCGTTCGCGTTCCGGATGGCGAGACGACCGAAACGAAACTCGTTGCCCGAATCAAAACCGATCGCGTTCCAGGTCCCGGCGCTGGTGGTCGTGATCTGACCGTCGGCCTCGGAGTCGTCGCGGACCGTGATCGTCAGCGAAATATTGGCGTTGAACAGCGCGATCTGCGACGCGCGCTGATAGGAAATACGGTCCGAGGTATCGACGGTCACCGTACCCGTGCCATCGTTAACCGGTGTCACCATCGGCGCGTTGTTCGCCTGGGTCGTATCAAGGCTCGGACCGACGCTGTTGTTGCTGTAGGTCTGAGTCACGTCGGACGGCGCCCCCGTGGTGATTTTCCACAGCGATTCGCGATAGTTCGCCGTGGTGCCGCCCGCGGCGTTCTGCGCGGTGACCAGGGCCGCGGGGGGCGTCACGTAGCCGAAGGTCTGTCCGACGTAGGTGAAGCTGCGCGCGCCCGCGCACGCGGCCCCGAAAGTCTGGAACTGCGGGGTGTTGGGCGCCGCAACCACGAAGCGATCCGGAACGAACCTCCCGACACTGATCGGGCTGGTCGACTCAATGGTGCGTTCGGCGCTCGATGAATCACCTGAGTCCACGCTCGAGAATGTCTGATCGCTGAGCTCGAAGGTCAACGCCCCGACCTCGCTGTAGGTGACGCTGTCGTTCACGCGCGTGCCGCTGCCGCTCCAGCCACCGCCCGGCACGGTCACCGTGCCGTTGGTGCATCCGGTCATACCCGCGAGCGTGACACAGGTCTGGGTCTTCACGGTCGGGCTGCCGGCGTACAGCGTGGCCGTCCCCGGCTGCGCGACCGCCGTGATGCGGAGCGGCTGGCCGGCCTTGTGCACCGTGCCGCCGCTCACCCCGGTGTTGTTCAGGGTCCGCGTATTGCCGGCCGTGGTCCAGGTCGCGTCGGTCGCGCTCACCGTGATGCTGCTCGGGCGAATCGCGAAGTTGTCGGTCGAGCACCACGTTACCGTGGGCGACGAGGTCGGCCACCTGACGCGCACCCGCACGTCGCGCCAGGAATTCGCCACCGCCGCGAAGTTCACCGTCGAGCGCCCGCCCGTGATGGTGGGATTGGGCGCCACCGTCTGCACCAGCGTAGAGGAGGTCGGGCAGTTTTGCGCATCGAGCGACACACCGAGGGTATTGTTGCCGAGCAGCTCGACGATCACCGCGTCGGTGAAGCCCGCTTGCTGCGCCCCGCTCGCGATGGCGACCACGTCCAGGTTGAACGCGCTGCCCGCGATCTTGGTGCGGATCACTCCCGTGATGGCCCCCGCCGCCGTGCTGGTCTCGAACGCGTTGAAGCTGCCGGGCGTG
>CAYSKR010000150.1:0-8902 GCA_964431675.1 uncultured Myxococcales bacterium | reverse complement strand
CCCCCCCCAGCAGGGAACAGCTTTCTCCCCGGTCGGCTCTGTTTGAGCACAAGCCGGAGCCGCGCTGCGGGTGCTCGCGACAATGCCACAGCCAAGTCGCCCGGCACCATGCCCGCCTCTTGGCTCCTACGGGCACGGCAGCGCAGCCATGACAGGCAATGGCCGGATGACCCCAGTGGGCCCATTGCCGAGCGCACCGCTGCGATTGAGGCCCCAGCACCAGATCGTCCGGTCGTTCCGGAGCCGGCAGGTGAAGTGGGAACCGGCCGCGACCATGTCCGTGTTCGTGCCCACGGCCGCGACTACGCGGGGCTCATGGCGCGTAACCATCATCCCATCGCCAAGCTGGGCACCCTCGTTCCAGCCCCAGCACCACACGCTGCGATCGCTCCTGAGCGCGCAGATGTGCGCGACCCCGGCGGTGACCTGGACAACGCTGAGCCCGAGCGGCGCAACGGCGGTTGGCGTGGGCTGGTTGCCGCCGATGGGCATGCTGGTCTGGCCAAAGTCGTTCGCGCCCCAACACCGCAGCGAGTTGTCCATGAGCCGCGCGCAGGCGTGGTAGTAGCCCACCGCGACTGCGGTCACGGCGGTGCCGAGCGATGGGACTTGGACCGGCGTTTGGCTCCCTCCGCCCGCGGTTCCGGTCCCGAGTTGACCTTCCGCGTTGTTGCCCCAGCACCACAGCGTGCCGTTGTCGCGCCGCGCGCAGGTGAAGTTGGCACCCGCGGCGACCTCCGCGACGTTGGTGCCCAACGCGCTGACTTGCACGGGCGCGAGCTGTTTCATGGTGCCGCCGATACCAAGTTGACCGACGAAGTTGTTGCCCCAGCACCACAGCGTGCCATCGGTTTTTCGCGCGCAGGTGTGGAACCGTCCCATCGCCACCGCGGACACGCTGCCCAGCGACGCTGCAACCGGCACCGGTAAGGGCCGTCGCGTGGTCGTGCCATCGCCAAGCTGTCCATCGCTGTTTTCGCCCCAACACCAGAGCGTGTTGTCGCTGCGGCGCGCGCACGTGTGATGCGAACCGGCTGCGACCCCGATGACATTGGCACCCAGAGCCAGGATTTGCACTGGCACGGGGCGGTTGGTTAAGGTGCCATCGCCAAGCTGGCTTTCGTTGTTTTCGCCCCAGCACCAAAGAGTGTTATCGCTGCGGCGCGCGCAGGAGTGAGCGCCTCCCATCGCGATCTCGACGGCGCAGCCAGAGGTGATTGCACCGTCGGCATCGCCTGCGCCGCCCATGCCCGCGGTGGGGCTGTCCGCGCCATCTGGTCCATCCGCGCCGCCCATCGCACCGTCCATGCCCGCACTGCCCATCTCCGCGCCGCCTTCGATCACGTTGGCGTCCTGCAGGAGTTCGATCCGACTCGTGTCGAGGCAGGCCGCGACAAATACGCCCAGAAGCGACGGCCACCCTCTGCCACGCGATGGGAAGGTAATGTATGTGTTGGGCATGGGCATGGTCCGCGATCAGAATCCGCGCGCGATGTTGATCGCGCCCACCAGGTTCAGGCGCTCGGTGTTCCCGACATGCTCGCCTGCGACAAACAGGGCCACGGCCTGCCTCAGCCACAGCAGGCGCGCTTCTACGTTGAGCGCAAAGCTCGCGGGCAACTCGACGCGTAGGCCTGCGCCGACCTGAGCAAAGAGAGTCAGGTGCGTACGCTCGATGCCGAGGTTCTCGGGCATCGAATGCCCCGTCGCGGTGAGGCGGTACCCGCCCGCACCGACGAGCAGCCTGGGCGCGAAGCGGCCAAGCCGCGGCAAGATGCGGTGGCTCGCAAGCAAGAAACCGAGCGATTCCTGGCGAACCGACGCGCTGCCGAACGTCGCGGCGAGGCCACTGTGGAACCAGGGACCCAGCAGTTCGACGCCGGCTTCGAGCCCCGAGGGCAATCGAGCGCCAAGCGCGAGTATGGGGCCGACCACGCCACCAAGCCCGTCCCGGCTGGTCAGTATGGCCAGACCCGCGGTGGCGCAGATCGTCACCTGTCGGCCCGCTGGCACCTCGGACGGAGGCGCTGCCCCCGCCGCCACGCCCGCAGCCGGAGGCGGCGCGCCGCCCTTGCGGACCGCTGCCTCCTCGCGCACGAGCCGCAGCAACTCTACGGCCTGGATCGCCAGCGCCTGCGGCTCGTCCGCGGCCGGTGTGTCCGGCCCACCCCAGGTTCTGGACATGGAGCCGCCGCTCGCAAGCTCGATTCTCACTTCGATGGCGATCGCGGCACCGCGTCGGCCAAGCGCGATGCCCGCGCTGCCCTGAGCCAGACCCGCGAGCGATGGACAGCCGAGATGCTGGGCGGGCAGGCAGGGCCGCTGCTCGACCTGCGCGTGCGCCTGCCGCAGTTCTGCCGCGAGGCGTAGGGCCGCTTCTGCCACGATCACATCGTCGCGCGGGAACGCGAGCACCACGCGCCCCCCGTCCGTGTCGGCCGCGACCGCGGCGACGGAAGCCGGGAGTCCCCCCTGCGCCACGACAGCCACATAGGCAAGCGCGGCGATGATCAAGGTCGTTTCATGAGGGCACGCGCCCGGGCCGCATACAAACCCTGTGGGAAGCGCAGGAGGTAAGTGGTCGCAGCCGCGTGCGCATGTACGCTCTGGACGTCGCGGTCCGCGATCAGCATGCTGCGCCCAAGGGCGACCTCGGCATAGGGCCCGGATGTCACTTCGGCGGCGTACAGGTCGAACCAACGCCGGGCCTCGGCATCGCCGACTTGATCGAGCAGCCAACCGAGCAGGAATGCCGACACCTGTGACGCCTTCGTGTCCGTGAACCTCGCGCGGATTGCCAGCAGGGCCTGGCGCGCGGTCATCCCCCGGCCCTGGTAACGCGCGGCGTCCGCGAGGGCCGCCAGATCGATGAGCATGCACTCGGCCGCGCAGCGATCGATCCCGAATGCCTCGGCCTCGGACACCACGTCGGCGAACGCGCCGCGCCGCACGGCCGCAGCCCATCCGCGTGCCGACGGTGGCAGTGGTCCGGCTGCGGCAAGCACCGCAGGCGCAGCGGGCGGCGGGATCGTGGCAGGCGACAACGCCATTGTCACGGGCGGCGGCGCGAGCGCGGCAGGAGGCGCGGGCATCTCAGGCAATGTAGTCTGCGGCATGCCGGGCCGTGGCGAGGAGGGAGGCAAGGCGGTCGAGGTGTCCGGGAACGCGGCCGCGATCCGGGTTTCTCCGCCCGGTTGCGCCGCGAGTGTCTGACCCGCGCGAAGGCGCACCTCGCCGCCGGGCAGCGGGCCCGTGACCAGCACCTCACCTTCCTCGACCGTGACCGAGAGACGCGCCCCGCTGGGCGGCCACAGAACCTCGAAGCTGGTGCCCACCACGCTGATGCGGTAGGGGCCCGCGTCCACCAAAAATGCGATCCGCGCGGGCTGCCGGACCACCTCGAAACTCGAACGTCCCGACTCGACCACGACATGAGTTCCGGCAACACCCTGTGCAACGACCCGCGCGCTCCCACCCGGTGCGACTCGAATCCGGCTGCCGTCCTCGAGGGCCAGTGTGCTTCCGGTGCCACGCTTGCCGCGAATAAAACTGTCGCGGCCCGTCATACTTGACGCGGGCGTGGGCGCGGGCGCGGGCGTGGGCGTGGGCGCGGGCGTGGGAAGTTCAGCCGCCCGCTGCACAGCCACTGGGCCTGGCCTTGTGGCTGGCACCAAGGATCGCCCGGGGGGCCCGAGCACCAGCCATCCTGCGGCCAGCGATCCGGCGGTCGCAAGTGCGCCCAGAAGTGCGACCCGGCGGCGCGATCCGCGCCGGGCGTCGAGGGCCGAGGCGATCCGGCGCCACTCGCCCGAATCCTGCGGGCCGGGTTCCACGTGCGCGTACGCCTGGCGCGCGAGCTCCGCCACGGATGCCTGTTCGCGCTCGGCGCGCGATGCCCACCCCGAGGGTAC
Source organism: uncultured Myxococcales bacterium (assembly GCA_964431675.1). Taxonomy (GTDB): domain Bacteria; phylum Myxococcota_A; class Polyangia; order Fen-1088; family Fen-1088; genus CAYSKR01. The sequence continues at coordinate 4,991 of CAYSKR010000150.1, read as the reverse complement.
GTTGCCGTTCATGCGTGGCCTCCCTCTTGATCGAGATTGGCCCGATCGAGATAGCGATCAAGCACCTCGTCCGCGGCCATCATGCGCCGCACGCGGGTCCACAGCCGGTCGAGCCGTCGCCGCGCCGTGGACAGAGACACCAACTGGATCTCCGCAACCTCGCCGAGATCGAAGCGCTCGACGAAGCGCAGCACAAACAAGGTGCGATCTGCGGTCGAGAGGCGATCGACGAGGCGATCGAGCCTGCGCACGGCCTCGGCCGCGTCGCTCGCGGGATCGGTGCTTTGGCTCACGATCTCCGGCAGGGTTCCCTTGTCGGTCAGGGTCACCCAGCGCCGCACCCACCTGCGCCGCAGCTCTTCGCGGGCCACGCGCGTGCAGATCCCATAGAGAAACGGCCGCACCAGTGCCGGCTCGGCGATCCGGCCCGCCCGCGTGAAGAAGCGCAGGAAAGTCTCCTGAACGAGATCCTCAATATCTCCGCTTTGGCCGAGCAGCCGCAGCAACAGTCGATGCACCTTGGGCGACATCTCACGCCAGCACTCGCGCTGTGCATCCGGCCTGGCGCGCCGCAGCCCGTCCCACAAAGCCACGGCGACCTGATGACCCTCCGGCTGTGGCAACGCCACCAGCACCCCGCGCGGGCCATCCATGGGTTCTGATTGCGACATTGGTTGATCGAACTCCGCCCGCCGAATCTAATGGTACAGCAGGCAAGGACCGTCCCGCCACGAGGATTGGGTCATGGCAGAACCCGGTCGAAGGTCGCTCTCGTCGTGGAGATACACCAACCGTCCCGCCCGCGGATATCTACAGGCGACCGTGTCGCAAGAGAAAGATCTAGCAACGAGTGGGTGGTACACGTGTCCGTGAACGTTTGATGCATCTTGTCCCAAGCACAATCTTTTCGGAAAAAAGTGCGCATCCGCCCAAACAGAAACACGACCGCGTCCGGATCGCCCGTGCCCTCGTCGGGCACGGTGCAAGTTTGCCCTGGGCGGAGCTTCGCGGTGCTTCCGACGGGATCGAACACCAGGGAGCAATCGTCGGTTACAACCGACAAAGATCCGTCCAGACCCTTGGAAACGATCATGTTCTTGATTGCTACGACGTGAGGGTCGCCTTCGGCAAACTGCTCGCAGCCACTCGACGAGTCGCCTTTCTGAGACGTAGGCCAGGAACCTAAAGATGCTTCAATCGCGTCGGGCTGTAGCCCTACCGATAGTAGCCCGTGATGTTTGACCGGCGACCCACCAGGCGCACGCTCGAGCGTGACCGGTACGACAACAGCGCCGCCACGTGGAATATCGACAGGTCCAGATTTTGCCATGGCCACGAGCATCCCGCTTCCATCCGGATTTTGATTGAACCCCGCCACATGAGCGGTCACGCCGTGTCTGTCTTGGCCCCCGCCAAACATCAAAATGGCCCACTCGGGGAAGCGCAGCGCAGAGAAGCGTGGCGACGAATAGTTCGGCGGATAGACCACGTCGGACAAGTAAGCGGGGTTGTCAACCCCGACCTCCAAACGCGAAACGTCGGACAGGTCTTGCGCGTTCCCTTCGACTTCGACGACCAGGAGCGAGGGGCCTTCCCGATTTTCTCCGCAGCCGCCTGTGAGCGCGAGAAGGACGGATATGGCGACTACGCGCCATTTCGAAATTCGCTTCATGGTTTCTCCGGTGTGCCACGAGAAAAGTGAATTTGGGTGGTAGCGATGCACCAGTCGAGTTGCCCGGTGATATCAGCCGGCGACCGCGCAGCAAGGAGAAGATCGAGGCGCGTTTCGGGTTGACACATTGGGGGCACGGTATCCCCGGCACAAAACGTCGTGGCAACATAAAGGCGCATCAGTCCCACCAGAATCGCGACCTTTACCGGCTTGCGCGTCGTTTCGTTGGGCACGATGCAGGTTTGGCCTGGACGGAGCCTGGCGGTACGACCAACGAGATCAAAAGTCAGAGCACAATGCTCGTTCACAACTGTCAGGGCCGCACCGGGGCCACTCACGATGGTCATATTATCCGGTGACAAGGCTATCGACGCGCCGTCTTCAGATATATATCTACATACGCTCTCCCGGGAATCGGTAAATCTTTGGATTGGACCGGAATTAAGAAACAGGTCGATCCGATCAGGCTCGGGCAATACAGGTTGCCCGTCGCGCTTGACTGGGAAAACGCCAGGGGCGCGCTCGAGCGTGACCGGCACGACAACCGCGCCGCCGAGAGGTATATCGAGAGGGCCCACCGTTGCCAGACCCACTAGTTGATCCGATGCGTCGAATGCCTTGATTTGGGCAGTAGTGCCGCGCGTCCTCGACACCGTCAACGGGAACCACTCATCTGACCATGTGCGCGCCATGCTGCGGCCTGCTTTCTCTGCGACGCTGGAATCGGACTCGAGACTAAGACGCGAAAAATTCGGCACGTCTTGCGGTGGCGCGGCAAAGTCAACAATCAGGAGAGAATAGGATCCTCGTTCGGGTTCGGATTCGCAACCAGCGGCAAGCGCCAGGAGCGCAGCGGCTCCCCGTAATTTACGATAGCTCGTGTAGATCTCTACCTTGGTGGATGTTCTCATGGCGTTTCTCCACGGAGGGGGACTATGGCTGACCATCATCCCTACTCCGACTGCCACCCCTACATGACCCCAGGCGCGAAAAAGTGTTCACCGTATTTGAGGTGGACACTTTTTTTCAGGTCGCGCCATCTAGTCACATCATGACACGCAAAGTTGTTCGAAAGTCCGGTGATTGTCCCCTCGTGGGCGTGCTGCTGGCCCTTGGAGCGGCACTCGTGGCTCTTGCGGCCTGTGGCGCCAGGAGCCCGGTGTCCCCGTTCCCCGTCGTCCCAGAATCAGACGGCGGCGTGAAATCCGACGGCGGCATGACTGTGGCGGACCAGGCATTGGCACCGCTCGCGCCCGACCTTGGGCCCGATATCCTCGCGCCGGGATCGGACGGGCCGTTCGACACCGCTGGCGCCGAGATGGCACAGGATGCCGCTGATGCCGGCCGCATGCGCATCAATAGGCAGTTGTTTTTCGGCCGCGCTCAACTCGTTGGTTGGGAGCATCAGAGCTGCACCCACCAGGATCCGCCCTCCGGTAACGGGGACAGGTGGTGTGCCCTGGCGGTCTCCGGACGTCCCCAAGGCACGGAGTTGTGGGTCATGAACATCACCCGCGCTCTGACCGTAATCCCCAGGTGCGACGGCACCGAGCCCGACTGCGTCCGCGTGGCGACCAATCTATGGACCGGCCGCCCCGAAAGCGGACCCTCACACCCCTGGTGGCATCGCTTTGACGGCGATACGCTCATTTATTACGCGGACACCCCGTCGACGAACGACTCGTACAACGGCCCAATCTTTGCCTGGCGTCCTGGTTGGTCCGCCGGGCGGCGAATCTCCACCTCGCGCGGCTACGCCTGTCAGGGCCACATGACAACCGGCGTCGCCTCATGTGCGACCAATTTCAGGCCCGGAGCGACGCAGTTCGACCTGCTGGCGGGTGAGCTCAGTGACACGCCCGCGAGTGAGTTGCCGGTCGTTGCCAGGATCACGCCGTTCAAGGCCAGTGGTGCCTCCCAATGGGATCTAGATTTCTCCGACGACGGCAAATACTTCGCGTACTCGACCGGAGGTGCCACGGCGGCAGATCGCGAAACGCTGTGGGTCATGAACACCGCGGACACCGGAATCCGGAGTCGGCACATTCGGGTCGCCACGGATGTATCGCGCTGGCAGATCGCTGCCGATGGCAGGAGCTGGTACTACCTCAGAAACTACAACTACGACACTACCGGGAGGAAGAGCGGCACGCTCCACACCGCCGATTTTCCGAGCGCTGCCAACGAGAGGGTACTCGTTGATCGGGTGGGAGACTACCAGTTGTTCGACGACGCGTCGGGGCAGGATCATGGCGCGTTGATCAAACAGGACATACAGAGCGACCTCGGAACTCTTCTCGTCATGAGCGATCGGGCCATGCCGTCCAAGACAGTCGTCCTGGGCAGAAACGTAGGCCGTGCCCAGATCGGACGCGATCTCCGCTTCACCGTCTTTCACGACCGAAACGGGGTGCATGTCGGGCGAAACGATGGATCCGGTTCGTGCCTGCTGACCAGCGACACCGGCACCCGCGTTCCGGATGAGCCCTTTCTCGGCACAACCGGCCTGGTGGTGTGGTCGGAATCACCGGTGCCCGCTTCGGGGATGCGCGAGGCCTGGTTGGCGGACGCCGCAACCTGCGGCAACCGCCGCCGGGTATCGCCCCGGCTCAATTCCTGGTCATCGCCCAATGACAGCGGCGTGTACTTCGCTGAGACATTTCCAACCAACATCACCACCCTCAAGTACATCAGGCTCGATGGTGGCCGGTGGCTCGACCCCGGCCCCGGGATCATCGTCAAGGCGGATGGCTACACCCTGGGGTTCGTGGGCAAGGGACCAGACTTCGTTTTGTACCAGCCGCCGGACGCGCCGGTGTCAGGGCCGTGGATCTACGGCCCCCTGCCGTCTGCCAGGCCCTGATCTACTACTGCCAGGGTAACCCGTTCACATGGAGTGACCGCCCGGCGCCATGCCCTTCCAGCTCCATCCCGTCGCTGTCTTTTGCCTCTGCGTCCCCCCCAAACCCCCGCTCGGTACCCCGGCAAAGCCGCGCCACCGAGCCACTTTCTCCGACGGGATTCGGTCATGGGCGTGAACGGTTAGCTGCCAGAAATCGCCGCGGCGCGCGAAGACTGTGTCACACGCGAGCGCGTGGCCAAGCGGCCAAAGGCCGCGTCGCGGTCACGGCGACCTTCCGCGCTGCGGGTGCTCGCGACAATGCCATACTGCATGGGTTGCGGGTCTTGATGAGCACCCGATTCCATGGAGGAAACCCAATGCGTTCACTGCCCATTAGCCTGAGCTTTCTGGCCACCGCAGCACTTCTGGCCGCTTGCGGCCGGACGCCCCTCGATGATGCCGAAAATTTCGTCGGCC
>CAYSKR010000149.1:0-2962 GCA_964431675.1 uncultured Myxococcales bacterium | reverse complement strand
TGTTGCGGCGCGAAGGGGTCGGTCTGTTGCGCCACAGCGGCCAGGGACTAGCCTGACTTTCGCAGTTCGACGACGTGGCCGGGGTTTTTGGGGGCCCAGCCGGCCGTAACCCCTTTGCCTGCAACGTGACTGTTCGACAAGTCGCTGTGGTGAAGACCTACCACCTGTTTTTCCGATCATCGTTCTGTCACGCTGGCCGCCGATGTTCTTGCGAAGCACGAACCGCCGGAAGGACGGGAAAGACCATCGGTACTTCAGTGTGGTCGAGAATCGGCGGCTGTCGTCGGGGAAGACGGCGCAGCGGACGGTGTTGTACCTGGGCGAAGTGAACGACCAGCAAGCGGCGGCGTGGCGCACGACGCTGGAGGTGTTCGATGAAGATGATCACCGGCGTCGCACCCTGAGTTTGTTTCCCGAGGATCGCCCGGTGCCCCCCGGCGCCGTCGAAACGTTGCAGGTGAAGGTGAGCGACTTGGAGTTGCGGCGCGTGCGCGCGTTCGGCAATTGCTGGTTGGCCTGCGAGTTGTGGCGGCAACTCGATCTCGATGGGTTCTGGCAGCAGCGGCTGCCCCAGGGGCGCGAGACGGTCGCGTGGGAAAAGGTCCTGCAGGTCCTCGTGGTGAACCGCCTGATCGATCCGGGCAGTGAGTGGCGCGTGCATCGGCAGTGGTTCCTGACGAGTGCGATGGACGAGTTGCTCGGCGTGGATTTCGCGGTGGCCGAGAAGGACCGCCTCTATCGCTGCCTGGATCGGCTGGTCGCGCATAAGCGAGACCTGTTCGCCTGGTTGTGGCAGAAGTGGGCGGATCTGTTTCACGCCGACTTCGAGGTGCTGTTGTACGACCTGACCAGCACGTATTTTGAAGGCGCGATGGACGAGGCTCCGAAGGCCAAGCGGGGCTACAGTCGCGATGGGCGTCCCGAGTGTGTGCAAGTGATCATTGCGCTGGTCATCACGCCCGACGGCTTCCCGCTGGCGTATGAAGTGATGGACGGCAATACGTCGGACCGCACCACGCTGCGGGGGTTCTTGGACACGATCGAAACGACCTACGGCAAGGCGAAGCGGCTGTGGGTGATGGATCGCGGTATCCCGACCGAAGCGATCCTGGCCGAGATGCGGGACCCGGCCCGACAGGTGTCCTATCTGGTCGGGACGCCCAAGAGCAAGATCACCCAAGACGACCGCCAGTGGCTCGACCTGCCGTGGCAGAAGGTCCGCGACTCGGTCGAGGTGAAACTGTTCGAGCAGAGCGGCGAACTCTACGTGCTGGCGAAGAGCGACGGCCGGCAGCGCAAAGAGATCGCCATCCGACGGAAACGGCTGGTGCGGTTACTGCGCAAACTGCGGGCGATGCGCCGCAGCCTGCCGTCTCGCGATCGGTTGCTGATGCGGATCGGCGCGGCGAAAACCGAAGCGGGCCGGGCGTTCGGCTTTGTGGAGATTCACGTGCCCGCGGCGGGACAGCCGGTCACGCGTGAGTCGTTCCGGTTCCACGTCGCCAAACGCAAGCTCAAGGCCGCCGAACAGCGCGACGGGCATTATTTGCTCCGCTCGAATCTGACCGGTGAAGATCCCGCCGTGCTGTGGAGCCGCTACGTGCAACTGACCCACATCGAAGCGGTGTTTCGCACCTTGAAGAGTGACCTCGGGATTCGACCGATCTACCACCACCTTCAACACCGGATCGACGCCCACATCCTGATCGCGTTCCTGGCGTACTGTCTGCAGGTCACGCTCAAGAATCGGCTGATGCGTCATGCCCCCGGACTGACGCCAACGGCGGTCCTGCAGAAACTCGCCGCCATTCACATGATCGATGTCTGGATCCCGACGGTCGATGGACGGTGGTTGATTCTGCCGCGCTACACGCGACCAGAGAAGGACCTCAGCCTCTTGCTGCAACAACTCGACCTGCAGCTGCCCGCCCAGCCGCCCCCGCGCATCACCGCTCACTTCGGCGCTCAAACCGCTGCCGCCGCTCGTTAATTAGCGGGCTCGTGTGGTGGAGACCTAGCGGTAGCCGCCACTGAATCTAAAGGACTTAGCCCCCTTCCCGCGCCCCAACTGCGAAAGTCAGGTTAGGGACGATTTTCGAACTTGGTTCGTGCAGACCGCCGCGAGAGCCGGCCTCCTTCAGCAAAGGGACCGATGCGACCGTGCGGTCGTCGGCCGAGCTCGGTTGCGCGATCGGCCGGTTATTGGAGGCGCACGATCTGGCGTCTCGCCTCGAGTACCAGGGGGGCGTCAAGATCCGCTCCCGCGGAATACTCGATGAAGCGCTCGAGAATCTCACGAGCGCCAGTTCGGTCGCCCGACGCGGCAAGCGCCTGCGCGAGGTGGACCTGGACGACAGCCGAGACCCCCGCTCCCGCCCAAACCGCCTGGTGGTATGGGTGACGCTGCAACGCCTCCCTGAAGGCGGTCACGGCCTGCGAGTGAGCGCCCGCCTGCATCTGTGCCAGGCCGCGGTAGAAGCTGACATCAGCCTCGAAAGCACCGAGCCGATCTGCTTGACGCAACGCTTCGAGCGCTTCTGTCGGCCGCTGCTCGTTGATCGCCACCACCGCCGTCGCCAGCGGCGCGTCGAACGAATTGAGGACTGTGGCTCGCGGCCATTCTGCCCCGAGGGCCTTCAGAACCTTGAGGGCGCGTGCGTCTTGGCCGGTTGTTGCCAAAACGCTGGGGAAGAAGAACGGCATCTGTCCGTCGGGAAGCACGTTGGTCGCCTGTTGAACGAAGCTGCGCCCCCGAGCGCGGTCGCCAAGCCACCACTCGGTGAGGATGAAAAGTCCCAGATGCTCGAGCTGGTGACTCGGGGTCAGCCCTGGTTGCGACCGCAATTCGGCTTCAAGCTTCCGCGCCGCGTTGAGGCGACCGCGGTTCGCCAGGCAGAGGTACATCGCGTGCAGCGGCAGCTCCTCGTTTTTCCGTCGTGCCTCGTCCGCGTGCCGCGCCGCC
>CAYSKR010000148.1:0-37801 GCA_964431675.1 uncultured Myxococcales bacterium | reverse complement strand
CGAGTGCAGGGCGTAACCGTTCACGCCCATGACCTAATCCCGTCGGAGAAAGTGGCTCGGTGGCGCGGCTTTGCCGGGGCACCGAGCGGGGGTTTGGGGGGACGCAGAGGCAAAAGACAGCGACGGGACGGAGCTGGAAGGGCATGGCGCCGGGCGGTCCCCCCAGGTGAACGGTTACTGATGGGCCAGCTAACGAGGATAGTCACGGCACCGGGATCGACGCCGTGATTCTCTCGGCCTTGTCCACGCCGCCCGTCTGTGTGACCGATACGCGGTTGCGTCCGCTGCGCTTGGCCGCGTAAAGCGCTGCGTCGGCTGCGGCCATGACCTGATCGCGATCACTCAGCGGCACCTCGGGCAGCGACACGACACCGACGCTGATGGTGCAGGGCATGGTGTTGCCAGACCAGGAGAAGGGCCGCGCCGCGACGCTGTGGCGCAGGCGCTCGGCGACGAGTGGTCCATGGCTCGCATCGATGCCGCGGCAGATCACGGCGAATTCTTCACCGCCGATGCGCGCCAGAACATCCTCGGTGCGAATCGTCTCACCGACGCGCGCGGCGATCTGCGCCAGAATCTCGTCGCCCGCCGCATGGCCGAAGGTGTCGTTCACGTTCTTGAAATGATCGACGTCGAACAGAACCAGCGTCATGGGCATCCCGTGCCGCAACGAAAACGCCAGCTCCGCGTCCAGCCGGTCGACGAAGTAGCGCCGGTTGAACACGCGGGTCAACGAATCGCGCAGCACCGATTCGTACATCTGCTGCTGAAATTCCTCGTCGATCGCGTCGTGGTACGTGAACCTCAAGATGCTGGTCGAACCCACCAGAATCTTGTCACCATCGTGAAGCTTGACGCGGTCGATGCGCTTCCCGTTGCAGTACGTCCCGTTGCGCGAGCCCAGATCGCGCGCGAACACTTTCCCATCCTCGGTCTGAATTTCGAGGTGTCGGCGCGACACACCGTCATCGAACAGTCGGACGTCCGCTTGCGGTCCGCGGCCGACCATGACCCTCTTGGCATCGACCTTGAACATCTCGCCGACGCCGACGCCCGCCAGAACCACCAGGTAGGCCTTGTCACGCGAGCCGGGCCGACCTGAGCCTTCCACGCGCGACGACAGCAATAGTGGCACCGTCGGAAAATCGTCCAGAGCATCCATCGTCATGCTGCGCATGGTGACACCTACATGCGCGTAGTTCCAGTGCAATAAGCCGGGAATGCCAATTTCCCATTTTGCGCGACGGTCAATCTGCCGATCCGACCGCCACGCCTTCGTGATAGGGAAAGGCCGTGCTGCTCGAAGAGCTATCGGGCGAGTTCTCGGACGCGGCGAGGCAAGACGGAGACCTCTACTTCCGCACCCGAGCGGTGAAGCTGCTGGCGCACTCGAACACGGTGATCCGTGCCGCAGTGCGGGGCGAACACGAGCACGCGGTCAAGTTCCAATTCATCAATGGGCAACTTCTGAGGCTGTCATGTACTTGCGCATTTTTTGGAGACTCGGGTCCGTGCAAGCACTTGTGGGCCACCGCGCGCGCGGCCGACGAGCGCGGCGCCCTCGCACTGCTGCGGACGCCGCGTCGCATCGACTACGAAGATCCTGACCTCACCGACGATGACGACGACGGCGCGAGTTTCGATGCTTTCGATGCTGCGGTGCGATCCATGGTGCGGCCATTGGAGACGCTGATGCTGCCGTTCGGACTGCGACCGCCCCCCAGCCCCCCAGCCCTGGTGCCCACCTGGAAACGTCTGCTCGGCACCGCGCTGGTCCAGCCGGGCGGTGCCGATGCACAAACCAAGCGCATCGACGGAGAGATCGTGTACGCGGTGGACACCGAGCGCACGCGCATACACGGGGAGCTCACCATCATGATTTTCGAACGGCCGAGGCGCAAGGATGGGAGTTGGGGCAAGGAGAAACCGTTGCGCATCACCCATCGCGACCTCGCGCACCTGACCGAGGAGAGCGACCGCCGAATCTTGCCGATGGTGCAGGGTTTCGCGGCGTCCAGTAGTTCGCTGCCAAGCTACGTCTGGTCTGGTGGCGAGGTGCAACCGGTCTTCCCGGCGGAAGTCCGCGTGCCACGCATGGCCGCCGACTTGCTGATGCCACTGCTGTCGGCCAGCGGGCGCCTGCACGTGCGAACCGGAAGTGACCAAGCATTCTCCCCCGCGACGTACGACAGCGGCCCGCCGTGGGAGTTGACCTTGCTGGTCAAGCGCGACGAGGGAGATGACTGGACCGACATGATGGGAGAATTTCGCCGCGGCGCTGAATCGATCGACCTGACGGAAGCGCTGGTCGTCACGCGGACGGGGTGGATCGTCCGCCAGACCAGCATCGCGCGAATCGAACACTTCGGCGCGTTCGGGTTGGCCGCGACGCTGCGCGAACACCATCACATCAGGGTGCCGCGCTCGCAGGAGCAGGAATTACTGACCACGCTGCTTGCGGCGCCGACCCTGCCACGCCTGGTGTTGCCGGAATCGCTGGCGTTGCGCGAGGTCGCCGTGACGCCGCAACCCGTCCTGAAGATTGGCCGGGAGGATGCCAGGAGCACGGCCCCAGATCGCCTCTCGGCCCAGGTGTTGTTTGACTACCAGGGCCTTCCGGTGGCGGCCGAAGATCCGCGGGCCGCGATCGCGCGCGTGCCCGAACGGATCCTGTTACGCCGAGATCAGGCGGCCGAGCAGAAGGCAGCGGAGCGGCTGCCCAGCTTGGGCGCGCGACCGATCCGGATGGGCCGGTACATGCTCGCACCGAAGAAGCTGCCAGCGATAGTTCGGGCGCTGGTTGCCGAGGGCTGGCGGGTGGAGGCGGACGGGAAGCTCTACCGGTCGCCAGGGAAGTTCAACCTCGCGGTCGCGAGTGGCATCGATTGGTTCGACCTGACCGCGACCGTCGATTTCGAAGGAGTCGCCGCGCCTTTGCCGGAGCTGCTGGCCGCGCTCCGCCGCGGCGACGGAACCGTCGTGCTCGGGGACGGGACCCTGGGCATCGTGCCCGAGGATTGGCTGGCCAAATACGGGCTGCTCGGTGAGATCGGCCAGGTCGAGGGCGACCGGCTCCGATTCGGCCGCAAGCAGGCGGGCCTGCTCGATGCTCTCCTCGCTGCTGAGCCGGACGTGCGCGTGGACGAGATTTTTGCCCGCGCGCGCGAGGAGCTGCGTCATTTCGCCGGCGTGCCGCCCGAACCCGCCCCGCGTGGATTCCAGGGAGCGCTGCGGCCCTACCAGGAGCAGGGTCTCGGGTGGCTGTCATTTCTGCGGCGGTTCGACTTCGGCGGGTGTCTGGCCGATGACATGGGGCTGGGCAAGACGGTGCAGGTGCTGGCGATGCTGGAGGCGGGACGCACGAAGGCGAAGCGGCCAACGCTGGTCGTCATGCCCAAATCCCTCGTCTGGAACTGGGCGCAAGAGGCGGCGCGCTTCGCCCCAAAACTGCGCGTCCTGGCGCACGTGGGCACCGAGCGCGGCGAAGGCGCGACCGCGTTCGACCGCCATGACCTGATCCTGACCACTTACGGAACGATGCGAAACGACATCGGTTTTCTGCGCGAGGTCGATTTCGAATACGTGATCCTCGACGAGGCAAACGCCATCAAGAACGCAACCTCGGATTCCGCCAAGGCCGCGCGCCTGCTGCGCGGCCAGCACCGCCTGGTGCTGACCGGCACGCCGATTGAAAACCACATCGGCGAGTTGTGGTCGCTGTTCGAGTTCTTGAACCCCGGCATGCTGGGCACCGCGCGCGCCTTCCAGGGGGCGTCCGGGATCGCCCGCCCGACACCGGAAACAGCGGCGGTGCTTGCGCGGGCTTTGCGGCCCTTCATCTTGCGGCGGACAAAGCAGGAAGTCGCTCCCGAGTTGCCGCCCAAGCACGAAGAGACCATCCTGTGCGAGCTGGAGCCCGCGCAGCGGAAGCTCTACAGCGAACTGCGCGACCACTACCGGGCAAGCCTGCTCGGACGCATCGAGCGCGAAGGCTTGGCGAAGTCGAAGATTCACGTGCTGGAGGCTTTGCTGCGGCTGCGGCAGGCGGCGTGCCATCCGGGACTCATCGACAAACGCCGCGTCAAGGAGCCTTCCGCCAAGCTCGACGTGTTGTTGCCGCGCCTGTTGGAGGTGCGCGCCGAGGGGCACAAGGCGCTCGTTTTCTCGCAGTTCACCAGCTTCTTGGCGCTCGTGCGCGCGAAGCTGGACGCCGAAAAGATTCCGTACGCGTACCTCGACGGAAAGACCGAAAACCGCCAGGAGGTAGTCGCGCAATTTCAGGAACAGGCCGACTGCCCGTTCTTCCTGATCAGCCTGAAGGCCGGTGGCGTGGGCTTGAACCTCACCGCCGCCGACTACGTGTTCATCCTGGATCCGTGGTGGAACCCCGCCACCGAGGCGCAGGCCGTCGATCGCGCGCATCGCATCGGCCAGACCAAGCGCGTGTTCGTGTACCGCCTCCTGTGCCAGGACACGGTCGAGGAGAAGGTGGCCGAGCTGCAGGATTCGAAGCGCGCCCTCGCCGACGCCATCATCAACGCCGACAACAGTTTGATTCGTGGCCTCGACCGCGACACGGTCGAAATGTTGCTGTCGTGATTGTAGAGGAGGATCCGGTCGAACTTGGCTGGAACGAGGCCTTGAACTTTTACGCGCGACGAGACGATCGGATTCAAGTCCGTGAAAAAAACTTTGCACGCTTGCGTGCAAAGCATCGCGCGCGCTTGAGCCTTCGGGCGAGAGGCACGTGCCCTCGCGCGCGAATCGTAAGCAGCTAAGCAGGCAGCTAAGCAAGCACGTGTTAGGACAGCAAGGTGACGAAACGGGTGCTGTCCGCCTGGCGAAAGCTTTGCGAGAGGCGTGCCCTGCCGCGCGTGATGTTCGCGCTGATCGTCCTGGTCATGCTGGCGTATTCTTGGATGCCGGCCGGTGTTTCGGTTCCCAACGAGCGCTCGCGGGTCTACTTGTCGGTTGCTCTCGTGGACGATCACACGGTTTCCATCGACGGGCCGATCGCCCGTTTCGGCGGCGTCAGCGATCTGTCGATCAAGGACGGCCACTTCTATTGCGACAAGGCCCCTGGTGCAAGTTTTCTCGGGGCGATTGTCTATGGCGTGGTTCGCGTCTTCACCCCCGCCGCGGCATGGCGCGCCGACCAGCTTGTCAATCTGATGCGCAACCTGATCATGATTCCGATGGGGTTGCTCGGCTGGTGGTTGCTGCGCCGTTTGCTTTTCGTGCTCACGTTCGACGCCGTGCTGGTCGACGTCCTCGCGCTCGCGTGGCTGCTCGGCACCACCGCATTTCATTGCAGCACGTCCTTTGTCGGCCACCAGATCGTCGCGGTGTCTTTGATTGCCGCGCTCTTGCTGGTCGTTGTCGGTGAAAAGCGGGTGGGCGACGAACCTCGCGGCGCTATCGGCGCGAACCGGTTCTTCGGCGCCGGGCTCTGCGCCGGGCTGGCCACCCTCACCGAATATCAGTCGGCGATTCCGGTCGCGCTACTCGGGTGTTTCGTCCTCGCGGGACCCTCGGAATCACGTTTTCGAGCGGTGGTTTCGTTCACGGTGGGCGTCGTCCCTGGCCTCGCGGCGCTGCTCTGGTACAACACGCTGGCATTCGGCGGCCCGTTCCAACTCTCCTACGATCATCTTGCGAATCCCACGGTGCAAGCCGTCCACAGCGTCGGCATCGGCGGCGTGGCTTGGCCCCACCGCGCGTTCGCTCTCGGAGGTCTTACAAGTCTTCACCGGGGCCTGTTCGCGACGTCGCCGATCTTCCTTCTGATCGCGCCTGGACTTTTCTTCACCTGGTATCGCGGGCAAAGACGCCTCGCGCTTTTGCTCGGCCTTTGCACCGCCTACTACCTGCTGTTCATTTCCAGTACACCGATGTGGTTTGCCGGCTGGGGTTTCGGTCCGCGCCTGCTGGTTCCCGCGATGGGCTGGATGATGGTGCTGGTGGCCTTCGCGGCCGTGGAGCTGTTTCGTTGGCCGGTTGGCCGAGGTGTGATCGCGGGGTTGGTCATCGGGGGGGTTGTGTATCAACAGTCCGTCCACGCTGTTTTTCCCGAATTGCCAGAACGTTTCGTCAATCCGTTCCTCGATCTGGTCGTCCCGGCGCTGCGCCACCGCGTCACCGTGCCCAATCTTGGCGTTCGGTTGTTCGGCTGGTCGGACGTGGTCGGATTGATTCCGCTGGCGTTGATTGTTGTTGGTGTCATCGCGTTCATCGCCATCCGACTGGTGCGCGCTCTCTCCGGCTGGCGCCCCCGTGCCGTGACACTTCTGGTCGCTCTTTTGGTCACCGCCCCCCTCGCTCTCGTCGTCGCGCGCCAGGGCCCGACCCAGCCGCCGATGACCGACGCCTTCATCAGGTGGATGCATCAACTTTCGATCAGCGAGCGCCGTCTCTGGCGGCAGAACTAGCTGGATTTCCACGGCGCCCAATCGCCCTAACGCCTGAGACGCCTCGGCGGCCTGATATTGACAAGCGAGGGTCGGGTACGCTTCGTCCGCGATTGGAGTTGTTGCTCGCAGGTCGGTTCAAGCCAGCTCAATCATGCGCAGCATGGCCCGCGCGGCGCCGGCGCGAATGTCGGGTGGCACGGTGATCAAGCGGTCGGCGGGCTCGTCGCGCAGGGTCTCGTAAACTGATTCCAGGTCAGTGGCCTTCATGTACTGGCACAGCCGACACGGTTTGTAGAACTGCTTCTCGGGGTGGTCGAGCTCCATCCGCACCACCAATCCGCACTCGGTCAAGATCGCGTAGCGCTCCTTTTCAGGGTGACTGGCCACGTACTTGGCCATCTGCGATGTCGATAACACCTCGTCGGCGGCACGTTGCAACTCGGGCTTGACCTCGCCATGCACGATCACGGTCGCGCCTGGATCGTCGCGCCGGATGCGTTCGATGTCGTCGACGGTCATCTGGTGATGCACGTGGCAGGCACCTTCCCACGCGAACACCGCGCCCTGCAGGCCCTGCTCCTTGCCTTCGCGCAGCAGCGGGTCAATTTGCGCGCGGTACTCGCGGGGTGAAAATCGAAACGGCTCTGGCGGGGGCAAGTACATGCGGCGGGTCTGCATGGCGACCTGGTAGGCCAGGTTCTGGTCCGGGACGAAAAGGATGTCGGGTTTGCCCAGGCGCGCGGCGATGCGCGCGGCGTTTGAGCTGGTGCAACAGGTGTCCGACAGCGCCTTCACGTCGGAATACGAATTGACGTACGTCATGGTGGCGAAGTCGCGGCCGATCGATCGCAAGAATTCCTGCCGCTCTTCCACTTCCACCGCATCGACTTCCGCCAGCGAACACAGTGCCTTCAGGCTGGGCAAAAACACGGGAATCTCTGGTGCCAGGGTGTGGCAACCCTCGGCCATGAAGCGCACGCCGCAAAACACCACCAGGTCGGCCTTGACGTCGCGCGCGCGCACCGCGAGCTCGAACGAGTCGCCCACGAAGTCGGCCACGGCTTGCACTTCGGGCACCTGGTAGTTGTGTGCCGGGATGAAGGCGCGCTTGTCCGCCTTCATGCGGCGTATCTCGTCCCACAGCCAGACGACGCGGTCGGCGCTGGCCGCCTCGACATGTCCCCCTTTGACCAGGCGGTCGATCCCGATGAGAGCCATCGAGTCAGATCTAGCGCGGTTGCGCCGATTCGTCACATGCCGATGGTTGTCGCGGGCTCGGGCTCGACCGCCGCCGGGGTGTGTAGCCCGGCATTCTGCGTCACTTGCCCATCTGCGCCGCGCCCGCAGCCCTGGCCTTCGTCAGCGCCGCCTGCCGCAACTCGTGGCCGGTTGCGCCCGGGCCAAGTTTTTCCCGTGCTGCCCTGCCGTGGCCCGGCCCAAGGATGTCGCGCAGGTAGGCCTCGTACGAAAACGTATCCGAGTGCTCTTCAGTGTGGCAGTGCGTGCAGGTCGACGATTGCGTGTGCAGCGCAACGGCGGGCGGATCTTCAAGTCCTTCCGCCCTGACGTGCAGCGATCCCGGGCCGTGGCAAACCTCGCATTGCACCGACGTGAGTCCCTTGACGAAACCCAGGCTCGATCCGCCCACCTCGCCGAAGCCGGTCACGTGGCAAGAGACGCAATCCTCGTGTCCCGTCTTCCCGTCACGCACCAACGTTTTCCAGGCACCGGCATGCACGGTGGTCTTCCAGAAGGCGAGGCTCGCCTTGTGGCACCGGGCGCACTGTTGGTCGCCGACGAAAGTCGCTCGCCCCGGCTCGGCCTTCGGCGGAGGCTGCGCCTGTGCCAGGTTTGCTTTCCCCACCGCAACGTCGAGCTGGCGCAGCGCCGCCGCGAGGCCTGCGTCTCTTGGCAGAGCGCGGTGCAAGGGGATGAGCTGGTTGGTGAAGTAGGAACCGGTTGCCGGCGGCGTCCACGGTCGTTCCAGGTCGGCGCGCGCCGTCTTCAACTCGTCCCGCTCGCGCACTTTTCCCGCGACAAACGCCGAGTCGGCGTTGGGGTCGCGTTGCCAGCGCGTCAGGTCAGCATCTAAGGCGCGCAGGCGCTGGTCGATCTCGATCCGCCGCAGCGTGGTGGCTTTCTGACCGCCGCCGTCGGCAATGAGTATCCGGCGACTGCCGGCCTTGCCGTCGCGCAAGACCACATCGATTCTGCCCAAACGTTCGAGTTCGTGTCCGGGCGCGACCAGGTGCGCGTTTCCGATGGTCTCCGCGCGCTCAAGCCCTTGTCCGACGCCCTTGCCCACCACCAGGAAGTCCACGGCGGCGGCCTGTGCAATCTGGCGCGCGCGCGGCCGCTCAAGCGCTGCGAGCGCGATGACGATCTCGGCACCCTGCTGGCGCAGCCTGGCCGCCTCGTGCTGTGCGGCAGCGACCGGATCTTCGATCTGGAACTTGCCCCAGGCCGCGATCTCCGGATCGGCGATCCCGAACACCCCGATCCTGATTCCTCCGACAGTCTCGATGTGTCCACCGGTGGCGAAAGACGCGCCCTTGACGTTGGACGCGAGCCGCATGGGCCGGACGTTGTTCGGCCCGGCTGCAAGATCGCTGACTCCGAGGGCGGCACCCCCGAACGGCAGCTTGGCTAGCTGCGCCGCGAGGAAATTCGCCTTGTGCAGGGCTGCGGGACGCTGCCGGGCCGAAAGCTCACCCTTCGCAAAGAGCAGGTTCCCGGCGTCAACGACCAGCACCTGGTTGCCCTGCTTCTGGGCTTCCTTGACCAGGCCGGTCATCCGCGCGATGTCGCCCAGCGGGTTGCTCGTGCAGCCACATGGCTCGACGACACCCTTGATCTCTCCGGTGTAGAAGATGACCGCCCGCCGCTCTGCGCCCGCCGCGGCCGTGTTCGCCGTGGGCACGAGCGTCACCAGCGCGGCCAAAGCCAGCGGCAATGGCAATGGCCGCATGCGGGGGGCGGAAAAACGCGATGAGATAGACAAGGTCAGCACGATAATCCACCTGGCGTCGCTAGAATTCCAAAGAAAAACCAAAGAAAAACCATCGCTTGACAGGCGCATACCGTGCGGCTAGTTTAAGCGGCTACTCCCGCAGAGGTTTCAACATGGCCGTCACCCTTCGTCTCACCCGCGCCGGCGGCAAAAAATCCCCGTTTCATCGCGTCGTTGCTGCCGACAAGCGCAGCCCCCGCGATGGGCGTTTCATCGAACAGATCGGCGTTTACGATCCCTTGAAAGACCCGGCACAGATCCGGTTCGACGACGTGCGTCTCGACCACTGGCTCAGCAACGGCGCGGTTCCCAGTCAAACCGTGGGTGAACTGATTCGCGTCCATCGCAGGACCAGCGCCGCCTTGGCCGCCAAGTCTGCGTGATCCTGTGACCGAGGGCGAGCTTACCCCTCCGGGCGCTGGCGGTGCGAAGGCCCCGCCCTTGCGCGAGTTGGTTGTGTTCCTGGTGCGCGCGCTCGTCGAGCATCCGGATTCGGTGGAAGTGCATGAGCTCGACGAGCCCGACGCGCTGGTGTTCGAGGTCAAGGTTGCCGAGTCTGATCTGGGCCGTGTCATCGGACGGCAGGGGCGTACCGCGAAGGCCTTGCGCACCGTCTTGTCGGCGGCGTCCGCGAAGTTGCGCCGCCGCGTCTTGCTTGAGATCATCGAGTAGCCGTCGGCGTCGGCATGTCCACGCACACGCGCGCGACCGATGCGCTCGCTCTGGGCACCATCGGGCGACCACACGGGGTGCGCGGCGAGACAACCTTGAGGCCGTACGATCCGGCCGGGGATGGGCTGGCGCAGGTCGTGTTGCCCGCCGCAGTGGATCTTGTTCCCAAGGGAATGCAGACCAGGCTGGCCAAGGTTTTGACGCACAGGCGACGCGTCCCCGATGGGTGGCTGGTGCGGTTCGAGGGCGTCCCCAGCAGGGAGGACGTGGCGAAGCTGACCGGCGCGCAGCTGTGCGTGTCGCGCGCACTCTTGCCGCCTCTGTCCGAGGGCGAGTTCTACCTGGCCGATCTCGTGGGCGCGCTGGCCGTCTCGGCGCAGGGCGACGAGCTTGG
Source organism: uncultured Myxococcales bacterium (assembly GCA_964431675.1). Classification (GTDB taxonomy): domain Bacteria; phylum Myxococcota_A; class Polyangia; order Fen-1088; family Fen-1088; genus CAYSKR01. The sequence goes on along the minus strand of CAYSKR010000148.1, from coordinate 27,315 downwards.
GCGCGTGCATAGCCTCTTCTGGAACGGCGCTCAGGACGTGATGTCCGTGCGCGCCGCCGACGGGGCGGAGCGTTTGTTTCCCCTCGTGCCCGAGTTTGTTCAGTCATTCGACGCGGCCCGGCGGCGCGTGGTGCTCGACACCCATGAATGAAACTCGCGTGACGTTCGAGCTGTTGACGCTGTTCCCCGAATTGTTCGACTCGTTCCTGGGTGCGGGTCTGCTGGGCAAGGCGGTGGTGTCCGGCCTGGTCGCTGTCGAGCGCACGCAGTTGCGCGATTTCGCGCCGGGCAAGCATCGATCAGTGGATGACGCGCCCTATGGCGGGGGCCCGGGCATGATCCTGCGGCCAGAGCCACTGGCTGCTGCGCTTGATCACATCGCCACGGCACGCGGCCCGGCGCACAGGATCTTGCTGTCGCCTGCCGGGCACCGGTTTGACCAGGCGATGGCCGCGGACCTGGCCGGGCGGGGCAGGGTGTTGCTGATCTGTGGCCGCTACGAAGGCGTGGACGAGCGCGTGGCGCAGCTTTATGCCGACGACGTCGTCAGCATCGGCGACTACGTCCTGTCGGGAGGAGAGGTTGCTGCCGCGGTCATCATCGAAGCGGTGTCGCGCCTCGTGCCCGGAGTGCTGGGAAAGACTGAATCCACGGTCGACGAATCGTTCAGCGCGGGGCACCTTGAATACCCGCAGTGGACGCGACCCGAGGAGTGGCGCGGCCACAAGGTCCCCGCGGTTCTTCTCGGCGGCGACCACGCTGCGGTGCAACGCTGGCGGCGCGCCGCAGCGCTGGTGAGGACGCAGGAGCGTCGGCCCGACTTGCTCGCGGCAGCTCCTCCGGACGAGCCAGCGCGGGGCGTTCTGCAAGCAACCGGCAAGGCCGATTTGACTCCCGCGCCAGTTCCGCGTAAGTAAAGCCCCCTCGGAGTCGCCCATGAGCAGCCATCCCATATTGCGTGAAATCGAAGCCCAGGCTTTGCGGACGAACATTCCGGACTTTCGCTCCGGCGACAGCGTCCGGGTACACACGCTGATCAAAGAAGGCGACAAGGAACGCGTGCAGATCTTCGAGGGCGTGGTGATCGGTCGCAAGCGCGGTGGTTCGCGCGCCTCGTTCACGGTACGCAAGATCTCCTACGGCGTCGGCGTCGAGAGGATTTTCCCGCTGCACACCACGCGCATCGAGAAGATTGAAGTGGTCTCGCGCGGTCGAGTGCGTCGGGCCCGTCTCAACTACCTGCGCGATCTCGTCGGCCGTGCCGCCCGCATCAAGGGCGAGAAGACCTTCGTCGGGACGGCCGCGACAGTCGGCACGACCCCTGCGCCATCGGCGTAGGACGGGCGTTCGAGACGCCGGGCCGGGCATCACCTCGGGCTGGCGTCGAACGCGTTTTCGACGTGGGTGCATTCGAGCACGCTGCCATCCGCGGCGAACACCACGCCAAAAGCATCGAAGCGGTACCCGGTGGCGGACGGACGCTCCAGGTCGAGAAACAGCCGTGCGGTGCGGATCACCTGGGCACGCTTGCGGGGCGTGATGGTCTCGAGTGGATGGCTCGTGTCGTGGCCGGTGCGAGAACGAACCTCGATGAACACGCAGGTCTCGCCCTGCGTGGCGATGATGTCGATCTCGCCTTCCGGGCGTCTCCAGTTGCGGCAAACGATGTGGTAGCCGGCGGCCTGCATGTGGGCGCACGCCAGATCCTCGGCGCGTCGGCCGGTCGTGACGCGAGCATCCGGGGCGCGGTTGGGCACGAACGCGCAGTGCTACTGAGTCTTGATGTTGTCGCAGGCCGCGTTCGGCCCGGGCTTGGTGCAGGACACCGGCGGCATCAGGCCCCCCGCCGGGATCTTGAGGAAGTCCTTGCACATGCAGAGCTTCTTGCAGCACAGCGGACCGACCTCGAACGTGACGCCGCAGGTGAATCCGCTCATGCAGCGCCGATCAGGGGGGGATGCTTGTCCCGCATCGGGGGGGCTGTTCTTGCCCCGATTCTGATCGGTGCTGCAATCGCTATCCTTCGAACACTCGGCCGAGCACAGCGACGTGGTGTCCACCGTCGCCGTTAGCGAGTCATGCACCGCCGGGCGCAAACACAGCCGACTCGGGCATTCGAGGGCCTGCGGGTTGTACAGCGCCTGGTTGCTGCTGCCCCCGTTCACGGACAGCTCACAGGTCCGGCCGATGGCCTTGTCTTCGCAGCCCACCGAGCTCACCGCCGCAGTGAGGGCGAACAGCGCGAGCGTCATTTTTCCGTGGTATTGCCGGTCGGGAACAGCAGCGCGGTTTGGCATCATGACGGTCTCCTGGTGCAGTCCTCTTGCGGTGACCAAAACTGTGCAGAACACTCCAACGACTGGAGACCCGCCATGATTGTCGTTCCGGGTGCGACGTGTCAACTGCGAAAAGTGACCTGGCGCTCGAACGAGCGTGCAAAACGCCGAAATTTAAAGCATCTTCACCCTTGACAGTGGACGCCGTGGTTTTTACGATGGCTCCGCTTTGGTGCCGAGTTTCCGTCGGAGGCTGCGGCGACCTATCGTCGTAACCGCTTGAATTCACCTAAGTTCGTCCCGGTGCCACGGTTCACGTTAGCTTGTCGCGGTCGGTTGGCTGCGGCGTTCCCATCCACGTTGCACGACGGAGGTTTGCATGAGCGGTGAACGAGTGATGAGGCCCATCGTAGTTCTTGCGACGCTGTTGCTCGTGCCCGCTGCGGCACTGGCCCAGCAGGCGGCGGCGCCCGCTCCCACTCCAAAGGCGAAGTGGCCCGCGCTCAAGGCGGTGTCGTCTGGCGGCGTATCGCCAACCATGGATCGCGCGCTCAAGCTCTACGAGAACGGCGATTTTTATTCGGCCAGCATCGAGCTGAACAAGGTCATCGAGGGCGAGAGCAGCGGCGACGGCGAGGCCAACAAGCAGCGCGCCGAGTTCACCATGGGCAAGGCGCTCAACAAGCTGGAGTTCCATTCGGCCTCCCTGTCGTACTTTGATCGCATCGTGCAAAAGGGAAGATCCCACGCGCACCACAATGAAACCTTGAAGTGGTTGGCCGCGCTGTCGCGCGTGATGCCCGACTCGGTGGGCGTGCTCGACAAGATCGGCAAGTACGATCGCAAAGAGCTCGACGCGCCCGCGCTTGAACTGGTTCGCAACGAGCTTTATTTTCTGCTCGGCAAGTACACCTACAACAAGGGCAAGTTCAAGGAAGCCGTGGCTCTGTTCGACCAGGTTCCGTCGACCAGCGACTACTACGTGCAGGCCAAGCTGTTCGAAGGCGCGACCCACGTCCGCGAGTATCAGGCCAAGCCGGCGGTCGATGCGTTCAAGGAAGTGTTGCGCACGGCCGCGGAAAGCCAGGATCCCAAGGTGAAACGGTTCGAAGATCTGGCCAACCTTTCGCTGGCCCGCATCTTCTACTCGACGGCTCAGTACGATCTGGCGGTGAAATACTTCGATCGGGTGTCGATGGACTCGTTCGACTGGCCGAGCAGCCTGTTCGAGGCGTCGTGGGCGAGCTTCATGCTGAAGAACCAGGGTTATCCCAAGGCCCTGGGTAACATTCACACCTTGCAAGCGCCTTACTTCGCCAACTTCGTCAAACCCGAATCGGTGGCGGAGGCGATGACGGTCAAGGCGACGATCTACTTCTACAACTGCCAGTACGAGCGAGCGACGGACGTGATCGACGCCTTCGATGATCAGTTCATCCCGCTCGCCCTGGAACTCAAGAAGCTGGTCGAGGGGACGCCGGACAAGGACGCATTTTTCGAGCTGGCCGAGAAGATCCGCGCGGGAAACTCATCCTTGCCGCCGAGCGTGGAACACGCGGCCCGCGCGGTCCTTTCGGACCTGGCGCTGTCGAAACGCTTTGATTACGTCAAGGAGCTGGATCGCGAGCTGATGCAGTTCGAAAAAGCCGACCCGGCCTGGAAGTCGACCGCCATCGCGGGCGTGGTCCAGACCGACACCACGGTGCAGCGCTCGTTGATCGTCAATGAAGCTGCGGATCTCGCGCGTCAGCGCATCGTGCGCCTGTTCGGCGAGTTGCAGCAACTGGCCAAGCGGGTCATCAAGATTCGCCTCGAGATCCTGCAGGGCGAGAAGGGTTCACTTGAGCAAGAAGTCGTCAAGGAACAGCAGATTCAGGGGACCGGCAAGGTCAAGGACGTGAGCAACATCCGAGTCGACGATGAACATTACTTCTGGCCGTTCAACGGCGAGTACTGGCGCGATGAACTCGGCTACTACCGGGTGCGTTTGCAGAACCGGTGTGAAAGAACCGCACCGGAAGGTGCGCCGGTCGGACCGACTCCGTGAGCGAGGAATGAAACCATGCGCAACCAAATCGGTGGAACGATGATGAAAACAACGGGGTTTGGGCTGTTGCTGATTGGTGCTCTCGGCATCGTCGGCATGGCGTCGGCTCAACCCGCTGCCCCCGCGGGAGGCACCAAGAAGTACACCAAGCAGGAAACCGAGGTCACCGGCGTGGCGCAGACCAACCTGACGAAGCCGGCACCGCCGCCCAAGGAGAAAAAGGCCAGCGGTCCGACCATCAGCCTCGACCAGTTCATCGAGAAGAAACAAGGCCAGATCCAGAAGATCACCGATGCGCAGATCACCCAGATACAGCGCCTGATCCGCATCACCGGTGACGACGACGTGCAGAAGCCCGACTTCTTGTTTCGCCTTGGCGAGATGCACGCCGAGAAGCAGCGTTACTACAATTTTCAGGCGCGATCGCTCGACCAGAAAATCTTCGACGCGGCCCCGGGCGCCAAGGCCAGCCTGACGCGGCAGCAAACGGACTACGACAAGCAGTCGGAGAAGTGGCTGCTCGAAGCGGTGAAGTCCTACGCCGCTGCGCGGACCTTCAAGCAGTACGACCGCATGGACGAGGTTCTGTTCCGCCTGGCGTATTTGCTGCAGACGGTCAAGCGCGAGGACCAGGCGCGCGAAGTCTTCCATCAATTGATCAAGGATTACCCGAACTCGAAGTACGTGCCCGAGGCGTTCCTGTCGTTTGCCGAGTACTACTTCGGCAAGGGCGAGATGGACAACGCCCTCAAGTTCTACAAGAAGGTCGAGGAATTTCCGAAGTCGCCGGTTTACGGCTACGCCATCTACAAGCAGGGCTGGTGCTTCATCAACCTGGGCGACTTCAAGACGGCGCTCAAGGTGTTTGTCGACGTCATCGCCATGGCCAAGAGCGGTCGCGGCGGCGACAAGCGGCAGAACGCGGCGCTCGAACGCGAGGCCAAGAAGGACGTCGTCAAGGCGTACGCGCGGGTCGGCACACCCGACAAGGCCTGGGAGTTCTTCAGCCGCGTGGGCGGCGATTTCGCGCCCAAGATGCTGGAGGCGCTGGGCGAGTTTTACTGGGAGCAGGGCCAGTTCAAGGATTCGACCATCGTCTACAACAGGATCATCTCGCTCAATCCCGATTCACCGCGGGTGTGCGAGTGGCAGAACAAGGTCGTGCGCAACACGCTGTCGGTCGGCACCAAGAAGGATCAAGTCCAGCAGTTGCAGCGCCTGGGTCTGGCCTACACCAAGGTCAGCAAGATGCAGAACGCGAAAAAGGACGTGATCGACGAGTGCAAGAACTCGTACCACGACACCACGCGCGAGCTGGCGCTCATCTGGCACAAAGAAGCCCAGCGGACCAAGAACCCGGACACGTACGAGCTAACCAAGTACGTGTACAAGGAGTACCTGGATCACTTCGGCAAGGAGAAGGGATCGTACGAGTTGAACTTCTACTATGCCGAGGTGTTGTTCACGCGCGAGAACTGGAAAGAGGCGGCGGACCAGTACACCCGCGTGGTCGAGATGAATCCCGACCCCAACGCCAAGTACTTGAAGGAAGCGGCCTACGCGGCCGTGATTTCGTGGAAAAACGCGCTGTCGATCGCTGATTCGGGCGAGGGGCCAGATCGGGGACACGGCAACGACAAGGAACTCAAGGCGCGGCCGCTGCCGGAGTTCCAGAAGAAGATGATCGGGGCCTTCGACACGTACATCAAGTACGTCCCCAACGCGCCGGAGCTGGTGAAGATCAAGTACCGCAAGGCGCGCATCTACTACGACTACAACCACTTTGAAGATGCGACTCCCCTGTTCCAGGAGATCGTCGACAAGCATCCAGGCGACGAGCTGGCGATTTATTCAGCCAACCTGCTGCTCGACTCGCTCAACGTGCTGCACAAGACCAAGCAGGTCATCGCGCTGGTCGACAAATTCCTGAAGGTACCCGAGCTGATGAAGGACCAGGAATTCCGCACCCAGATGGTGCTCTTGAAGACTGACAGCATGGTCGCCGAGGCCAAGCGCTACGAGGCGGAAAAGAACTTCAAGGAATGCGGCGTCTCGATGGAGCAGGCGGCGGACTCGTTGCCCACGCATCCCAAGCACGCCGAGCGCCTGTACGACGCGGGGCTGTGTTACACCAACGCGCGTCTCATCGGCCAGGCGATTCGTTTGCGCGAAGCGTTGATCAAAGATCACCCGAAAGATCCGCTGGCGCAAAAGGCGCAGTTTCAGATCGCGTCGGGCTATCAGCAACTGGCGTCGTACACCAAGGCGGCCGAGTATTTCGAGGCGTTCGCCACCAAGTTCCCGGGCGAGAAGGAGGCCGCGACGGCTCTCGGCAACGCAACCGTGTACCGCATGGGTCTTGACGACTACAAGAGCGCGGTCGAGGACATGAACACCTTCATCAAGCTGTATGGATCACGCAAGCCGCAGGAGGCGGCCAACGTGTTCTTCCAGATGGCGCAGGTCTACGACAAACAGGGCAAGGCCGATGAGCTTCTCAAGCACTACCAGGAGTACCTCAAGCGTTGGGGTGCGCAGGGCGGCGTCGACAAGCAGATGGTCGCGCACTTCTTGCTCGGCCTTGCGATGTGGAAGCGATCATGCCCGTCGGAGGGCGTCAACGGCGCCTGCATCGAGGTCAAGCGCGTGACCGCGACCGGCCGGCAGAAGGCGCTTTACGAGTACAACAAGAAGATCAAGGACAAGAAGAAGAAGCTCAAGGATCTGCGCACCCAGTGTGGACCGCCGACCAAGTCGAAGATCACCGTCCTTGACCGCAAGAAGAACCTGGTGGTCGAGGCGCAGAAGCACTTCAAAGAGGTGCTCAAGCTGTGGGCGGGTGGCGCGGCGGCCAAGAAGGTGCCGGGTGCCACGCCGGCTGAGCAGCAGGCGCGCATTGGCCTGGCGCAAAACGCGGTGGCCGGGTCGATGATGTACGGTGCCGAGGGGATCTACGAGGACTTCCTGCGGGTGAAATTCCCCGAGGGACTGGACTTCCAGGCACCGACCCAGTTCGACAGCAAGGCCAAGGCGGCGGTCAAGAAGAAGAAGCTCGAAGAATCGAACAAGAAGTTCCTCGCCTACCTTGAGACGAAGACCAAGCTGGCCGAGAAGTTGACCGGGCCGAGTGTGGACAAGAAGGGGCTTTACGATTTCGTCCTCGACCACAAGGTCGCCCACTGGACCATCGCGGCCTCGGCCCGCATCGGGCAGGTGTACGCCAACTTCGTCGATCAGCTTTACACGGCGGAGATTCCCAAGGATCTGAAAGAGCAGGACGAGTGGGGCAACCGCCCACGCGAGATATTCTGCGACGCGCTGGTGGACAAGGCGGAACCGATCGAAGCCAAGGCGGTTTCAGGCTATGGCCTGTGCTTGAAGGCGGCGACCAAGGAGTCCTGGTTCAATGAGTGGTCGACGCTGTGCGAGCAGGAGCTCAACCAGATGCAGCCGACGGAGTTCCCACTGGCGTCCGAGTCGAAGCCCGAGTGGGGCTACGTGCCCACGTTGATGACCCCGGCGACCGTCATGACGGACTTGCCGGAGCGTGCCAACCCGACGTTGTCGCACAACCAGCAGTAGGAAAAAAGCCATGCGCATCGTCAACATCATTCAGTCCAGTCTGGTTGCCGCGGCAGCCTTTTCGTTGGTCACGGGTTGCGGCACCACGAGTTCCAGCGCCCCGCACGCCGCGTCGGCATCCGAGGAGCTGGACAAGGATCTTGCAAGCGTGCCCGGAGCGTCTTCCGCGAAGGCCGAATCAAACGCGAAGGCCGAATCAAAGATGTCCGGTTCGGACAAGATCGCGCAGGTTGCTTCGGTCAAGGCGTCGGGTCCGGTGCGCCACGTCAGCGACGATGCCCGCGAAGACTTCGACAAGGCGGTCGCCAAGTACGAAAAGGCCAAGCAGGCGGGCGGCAAGGGTGCCGCTTGCGCCGACGCCGCAGAAGCCTTCGGCAAGGTGGCAGACGCAAATCCGACGTTGCTGGAGGCGCGTCACAACCAGGCCGCAGTCTATCTCGAATGCGGGCGCAAGGACGAGGCCGCACGCATCTGGGAGAAACTCGCGGCCCAGCGTTACCCCCCGGCTCTGGCGAACCTGGGCTATCTGGCCTGGCAAAAGGGCGACGCGGCGGGTGCCGAGAGTTACTTCAACCGCTCGGTCGATGCGGACAAGCAGGCGGGCTCGGTGGCGGCGCGGCTCAACCTGGCGCAGTTGCTGCGTGATCGCGCCCGGCGATCGCACGCGGCCAGCGAGAAAAACCAGCTAACCCAGGACGCGGTTCGCCATTTGCGCACCGTGCTCGCCATCGATGGCAACAACCTGCAAGCCTACGCGACTCTTTGCTACTTTTACTACGACCTCGGCCAGCTCGATATGGCGCGCTTGGTCGGCGATCAGGCGATCCGGCGTGCGGCGGAAATCGCGACCGGGAAGTTTGAGGAGGACCAGGGTGCCAACTTCGGCACCGACAAGTCGGGCAAGAAGACCAAGGGCAAGGCCGGGGCCGGGGCCGGGGCCGAGGCCAAGGCCAAGGAAGCCAGCAAGGACGCGGGCAAGGAAGCCAAGGAAGCCACGCAGGTGGTGGCCCTTGGCAGCGGCTTCACGCCCGAGATGCAAAAACAGCTCGCCGTGGTCAACAACACGCTCGGGCTGGTCTGGCTCAAACGCAAGGACGTCAGCAAGGCCATCGCCAGCTTCAAGGAGGCGGTGAAGCTGGATCCCGCCTTGAACGAGGGGCGTCTCAACCTGGCGGCGCTGGCGCTCAACTTTCGCGACTACCCGACCGCCGAGGAGAATTTCCGCGCGGTGCTGGCGGCGCAGCCGCGCAACTACGATGCGACGCTGGGTCTCGGGGTGTCGTTGCGCGGCAACCGCAAGGTCGACGAGGCCGAGCAGCAGTACCTCGCGGCGCGGCAACTCGACTCGAAGAACCCGGACAGTTATTTCAACCTGGGCGTCCTGTACCAGGAATACAAGGGCGTCGGCGACAAGCCTCTGCTGCAAAAGGCGCAGCAGTTCTACCGCGATTACATTGGCCACCAGGGTACCCGGCGCAAGGAAGCCGAAAAACGCATCAAGGACATCGACGAGATGTTTGCCGCCCTCGAGGAGATGGCGAAGCTGCAAAAGGAAGCGGACGAGGTGCAGCGCAAGGCGGACGAGCAGCAGAAGAAGATGGAAGAAGATCTGAAGAAGATGCAGGAGCTGGAAAAGGCCCAGCAGAGCGCAGTCGGCACCAAGCCCGCCGAGGCCAAGCCCGAGGCCAAGCAAGCTGAGGCCAAGCCCGCCCCGGCCGGAGAGGCTGCGGGTGCTGCGGTGCCGCCCACCCAGCCGCCACCCCCGAAGTGAGGATTTGGTGCGGAATCGTTGCGTCCGCTGACCCTGCGATGCGGGCCGAAAGTATTTGGAACTTGTGCGACAGAAGGTTGTCTAACAGGAAGGAGAAATCACGATGAAGATCTTCTTGGCGTTGGTTTTGACGATTTCGCTGGGCTCGCCGGTGGCCGCGTGGGCACAGGCCAAGGCCCCGGCACCCAAGGCGGCCGCAGCCAAGCCAGCAGCCGGTGGCGGCGGCGGTGGCGACGAGAATGTCTCGTACAAAGCGAAGACCGTCTACGACTTCGAAGACGACATGGTCGAAGGCGATCTGCAGCGTCCCGATGGCGAGCTTGTCGACTCGACCCGCAAGGCGGCGCATTCGAGCCTCATCGAGATTCGCAAGGATTTCATTCCCGAGATGCTCAAGTCGCTCGAAGACGTGTAAACCCGCAATCTGACATTGCGACATTGGGCGGGCGCCCGACCCGCCTACCAAGGCAAGGACGATCTACCCATGAGCAAGGTACCTCTCAAGTTCCAGATCTTTCGTGGCGACGAGCTGCTCAAGGAGGAGATCCTCGCCGAGGCCGTCATCAAGGTGGGCAAGCTGGCCTCGTCTCACCTGCGCATCGATGACGAATCGGTGTCACGCATGCACGCGGTCATCGAGGTCAACGGGCCCGACGACGTGCAGCTCATCGACCTGGGCTCGACGCGAGGGACTCTGGTCAATGGGCAGCGCATCACCAAGATCCGCCTGACTTCCCGCGACGAAATTGTCTTTGGGGAGGTGCGGGTGGTCGTCACCTTGCTCGACGACGAGGCCACGGTGGTCGCGTCTACCGCAGCCGCAGCGATGGCGTCGAAGATGGTCCAGCCGGAGGTACCCGATCCGATGGCGTCGGCCTCGGTCGCGCCGCCGCCTGCCTTCGTGCGTCCGCCGGTCGTGACCCCGGTCGTGGCCCCGGTTGCCGCCCCGGTGCCGGTTGCCGCTGCCGCTCCGCGCGCTGCTGCTGCTGTTCCTGCGGCGGCGTTTTCCACCAGCGCGCAGGCAAATCCGGTTGCCGCCGAGGTCGAGGTTCACGACGGCACTCGCGCCATCGAAGTGCAGGCTTTGTTCCGGGGCGTGGTGATGAACACGCGCCACTTGTACGACCCACAGGCCAAGGCCACGTCCGGCCAGGCCAAGACGATGATGCTCATCGGCGCGGTGTGCATTGCCGTTGCGCTGGGCTGGTTCCTGAAGACGGTGGGTGCCGTGGCCGCAGAAAAGGCCGCGTTTGAGGTACATATGGCGGCCGGCAAGGACACCAAGTCCTTTGTGCATGCGCCGCAGACTCCGGTCGACGATGCGATCTCGTTCGGTGGGATTTTTCTCGGCCTCGTGTTCACGTACATGGGGCTGCAGCGCCGCGGCAAGCAATCGAACACGTACCTCATTGGCTCCGGCCCCGAGGTGGATGCGCCGGTGGGCAGCGACATCGTCAGCGCTAGCGTACACGTCCTGGTGGCCCCCGCCGGTGGCGATTTCGTCGTCAACGTGACGCCGCAGATGCAGGGCGAAGTGGTCACCGATGCGAGCGTCGTCTCGCTCGCGGCTTATGCGCAGCAGCGCGGTTCAAGCTTCAGCTTGCCGGCACGCGCCCGCGCCAAGATCGACTGCGGCGAGGCAACGTTCCTGGTGTCGTCTACACCCAAGCCGCGCGCTCTTGCGGTGCCGTTCCTGATCTGGAAGTGGAACGAGCAGGCGTACACGGCCGGCACCGCAGTGGCGTTGGGTCTCTTCTTGCTGATGATTTTCTCGGTGCCGCCGGATCCGCGATCCCTGTCGCTGGATCTGTTCAACGCCGACAACCGTTTCGTGAACTTCCTCATCAAGCCGCCGGAGGAGAAGGAAGAGGAAATCCCCGAGTGGCTCAAGAAGAAGAGCGCCGATGAGCAGGGCGGCAAGGGCAAGCGCCACAAGGGCGACGAAGGCAAGATGGGCAAGAAGACCTCCAAGAACAAGGAAGGTCTGTACGGCCTCAAGGGTCCCAAGGACAACGTGGATCCGCACCTGGCCAAGAAGCTGGCCGAGGAAGCGGCCAAGAACGCCGGCATTTTGGGCGTCTTGAAGCAACAGGAAGGCTCGCACCTCGCGTCGATTTTCGGTCGCGACACGGCGGTCGGCAGCGACGCTGAAAACGTCCTGGGTGGCCTGATCGGCAACGCCATCGGGGAGGCCTACGGCGTGGGTGGCCTGGGCCTGGTGGGCACCGGCTCGGGCGGCGGCGGCACGGGCGAAGGCACCATCGGCCTGGGTAACCTTGGGACGATTGGAACAGGCGGCGGCGGTGGCTCGGGCTCGGGCTACGGCCGGGGGGCCGGGGGGCTCGGTGGTCGTCGCGCCAAGGCACCCGATGTTGTTCCAGGGCAGGCGGCGGTGCGCGGATCGCTCGACAAGGAGATCATCCGCCGCATCATTCGCCGACACATCAACGAGGTGAAGTACTGCTACGAGCAGGAATTGACCAAAAAGGCCGACCTCGGTGGCCGCGTATCGGTGCAGTTCACCATCGCGGCGTCAGGTCAGGTCATGGCGTCGGTGTTGCAGCAGACGACGATGAACAGCCCGCGGGTGGAAAACTGCGTGGTGCAGGCGGTGCGGCGCTGGGAGTTCCCCAAGCCGCTCGGCGGTGGCATCGTCATCGTGACGTACCCCTTCCAGTTCAACCCGGCCGGCGGAGGCGCGGAGTAGGATGAAAACGATCTCGCGGCAGCTCAAGGCCGTTCTTGTCATCGCGGCAGTCTTGCCCGCGTGCGATCAATTCGTGTGCAGCCAGCAGCGCATGAAGGCGATGGACCTGTCGAACCGCGGCGTGGAGCACTTCAAGAACAACCTGTACGATTCGGCCGAGCGGGAATTGAAGCTGGCCGTGCAGGCCGACCCGACCTACGACATCGCCCACTACAACCTGGGCAAGGTGTACCAGAAGCAACACAAGGTCGACAAAGCCGCCGAGGCGTTCACGGCGGCGGCAGAGCGGGCATCCACCAACGCCAACTACCAGTACGATCTGGGCGAGGTGTACCTTGAGGCCCAGAAGATCACGCAGGCCGAGACTGCGCTGCGCAAGGCCGCGGAGATTGATTCGACCCTGTTCAAGGCGCACTGGCGGCTGGGCCTCGTGTACATCAACCTCGAACGGGCGAAGGATGCCGACCTTGCGTTGCGCAAGGCGATCGAGGCGAATCCGCGTTTCGACAAGCCGTTCGTGGCACTCGGGCACCTGTACCTCGACCATGACGCGGGCAAGGCGGCGGAACAGGTGTTCGCCGAATGCGTGCGCGCCAATGACATGAGCGCCGAGTGTTACAACGGTCACGGCCTGTCGCTCAAGGATCTCAAGCAATTCGATCAGGCCGTGGTGGAGTTCAAGAAGGCCGTCGAGATCGATCCCGGCCTGAAACACGCCTTGTACAACAGCGGCATGACCTACGCGGACTGGTTCGAGCAGAGCCGGTCAAACGACCACAAGGATCGCGCGCGCGAGTACTTGCAAAAGTACGTCGCCGACACCGGCACCAAGGACGGCGGCTTCGGCTATGTCAAGGCTGCCAACGACAAGCTGTACGCCCTGAGCGGCTCCTGATCGGGCGGCGCTGCCTGCTATTCTGGGTGGCTTTCCGGTTGTGCGCGCTGCGCGCAGCGTGGTAAAAAAGGCGTCCATTTTCCTGCAATTTTCCGCCTAGTTAGCGGATGCAGGAGACCGCGAAGGCGACGGCCTTGCGGGTGCCACATTTCCCGGAGGACCACCTAGTGGGCAAGAAAAATAGTCGGCAGCCAAACGGGGCGCTTGAGGGATTCCCCTCGGAGCTGGTGGACAAGGCGCGCGCGGCGCTCGAAGCGGAGCAGCAGTCGCTCGACCAGGGCATCGACGCCTGGAAAAAACTGGTGACGACGGCACCGGCCGAGTGGGCCCCGCGGCGCGAGCTCGCGCGCGCGTACAAGAAGGCGGAAAAGTGGAAGGCCTACGTCGATGCGATGCGCGAAGGGGTCGACAAGGCGACCTTCAGATCGCCGGAAGCCAAGATCCCGGTCCTGCTGGAGATGATCGAGGTCTACCGCGATCAGTTGAAACAGGACGTGATGGTCATCCACGCCTTCAACCAGATCTTGACCATCCAACCGGACAACCTGACCGTGGTGGACGCGCTGGCGGCGACGTACGAGCAAATGGGGCGCTGGCCCGAGCTGATCTCGATCTTGCGCAAGAAGGTCAGCGTCCTTTCGGCAGCGGATGAGAAGGCGACCGTACACCTGCGCGTGGCGAACCTTTACCTCGAGAAGTTCTCGAATCAGGCCGAGGCGATCAAGGCGTTCGAGGCCGTGCTGGAGCTTGATTCGAGCAACCAGGACGCGCTGACCTACCTGCGGCAGCTATACGAGAAGCGCCGCGACTGGGACAAGCTGGTGGCGCTGTCCAGGAACGAACTCGGCCGCATGCAGGACGCGGAATTGCGTCGTAGCAAACGGATCGAGGTCGCCAGGCTGGCCTCCGAGAAGCTGAAGAAGCCGCTGGTCTCGATCGAGCTGTGGCGCGACGTGCTGTCCGACGCCGCCGACAACGCCGAGGCGCTCGCTGAGCTGGAAAAGCTGTACGAGCGCGAGAAGCAGTGGTCCGAGCTGGCGCTTGTGCTTGAGAAGCAGGCGGTGATCTTGCCGCAGGACAAGCGTGCGTCGGTGCTGCTCAAGCTGGCGCTGCTGTACCCGGACAAGATCAACGACGTCGGCAAGGCAGTGGCCGCCTGGCAGCAGGTCATGGCCGCCGACCCCGACAACCGTCGCGCGCAAGACGCACTTCGCAAGCTGTACTTGCAACAAAAAGACTGGGACGCCCTTGAGGGGTTCTACGCTGGGCAAAGCAAGTGGGATGAGTTTGTGCGCGTGCTGGAACGGCAGGCGGAGAGCGAAGAGGGGGCGGCGCGCGTCAGCCTTGCGAACAAGATTGGACAGCTTTACCGCGATCGCCTGAACAAGGTTGATCGTGCACAGAAGGCGTTCGAGCGCGCGCTGTCGCTCGATGGTCAGGATCTGACCGCCGCGCTCGCTCTGATTCCGCTGTACGAGCGGACCAATGATGCCAAACGCCTGGCGGTGGTGCTGGGCGTGCAGCTTGGGCATGCGACCGACCCGGTGGCGAGGCAGGAACAAAACCAGCGTTTGGCCCGCCTCCTGGACGAGCAGGTTGGCGACAAGGTCGGCGCGATGGCCGTGGCGCTCAAGGCATTTTCGGAGAATCCGCTGGTGGATTGGACGCGCCAGATGGCCGAGCGCCTGGCCGACGAGGTTGGCGACTGGGCGAGCCTGGCGAAGGCGTACGAGGGGGCGGTGGCGTCGGTCGAAGGTGCGCGCGCGATGCCCATCTTGACGACGCTGGCTCGGGCGTACGAACAGCACCTCGCGGCGGCGGACACGGCGATCGCCACGAACCAGAAGATTCTCGGACTCGAGGCGGACGACGCGGACGCATTGCAGGCGCTCGAGCGCCTGTACGTGGCGACCGGGAGGCACGCGGAGCTTCTCGCCATCTACGACAAGAAGCTCGCCCTGGCGAAGGGCGACGCCGCCAAGCGGGAGGTGCGCCTGCGTCTTGGCGGGCTCTACGAGCGCGAGGTCAAAGACGCCGACCAGGCGATCGCGATCTACAAGGATGTGCTCAAGGCGAATGCGAAAGACGCGGACGCACTGCTGGCACTCGAGCGGCTCTACCGCGCGAACGGGAAATGGAAAGAGGTCGTCGGCACCATCGAAAAGCTGCTGGAACTCGAGCCTGCCAAGGCTCTTGCGGCCGACCTGACGTTCAGGCTGGCCGAAGTGCGGCAGGGCCACATGAACGACGTGGACGCTGCGGTGCTGGGGTTTGCCGAAGCGCTTTCCCTGGACGCCACTCACGCGGGTGCCAGAGCGGCGCTTGAAGGGTACCTGGCGGACGACGACCGCCAGCTAAGCGCGGTCACCGCCCTCGATCCGATCTACGAGGTTGCGGGCGATCTGGTCCGATTGATCGAGACGCATCAGATCCGCCTGCGCGGTGAAAAAGACAGCGACCGTCGCATGGCCTTGCTCTTGCGCATGGCGGGATTCGAGCGCGAGGTCGGCCGCGCAGACGCGGCCTTCGACGTCTTCGCGCAGGCGTTCAAGGAGGGCCCTGCGTCGATGGAAGCCCGCCATGCGCTGGAAGAACTGGCGGCCACTGGGGACAAGTGGGCCGAGTTGGTGGACCTCTACACGGCCGCGCTCAAAGAAAAGGGCAAGCAGAAGGTCGAACCCGGCATCGAGCGGCACCTTTTGCTGGTGGTGGCCGAGGCGTACGACGCGAAGCTCGGTCAGTCCGACAAGGCGGTCGAGTTTTTTCGGCGCGCCCAGGAGCTCGAACCCGATGACACCTCGGTGCTGGAGGCGCTTGAGCGTCTGTACATGCGCAACGAGCGATGGCCTGAGCTGGTCACCACCTTGAAAAAGAAGGTTGAGTTCGTGCGCGAGAGCAGCGAACGCGAACAGATCCGAGCGCGCATCGCCACCGTCTGGGAAGAGGCCATCGGCAGTGCCGACGAGGCGATTGGGGCGTGGAAAGAAGTGCTCGCGGAGAATCCGGCCAACCTCTCGGCGCTGCGGGCGCTCGATCGCTTGTACGTGGGCAAGGGCATGGATGCCGAGCTGGCGGAGAATTTGCAGCGGCAGCTCGACCTGGTGGAGGGCCACGACGACCTCGTCAACGTGCTCGGCCGTCTCGGCCGCTGCAAGGCCGACCGGCTCGGCCTTGTGGCGGGCGCGGTCGAGATCTACCGGCGGCTGCTGGACGTGGCACCGGGACATGTCGAAACGGTCGAGGCGTTGCAGCGCCTCCTGCCGAGCCCGGAGCACGAGGGAGCGGTGGCGGAGCTGCTGGAGCCGGCCTACCGGGCGCGCGGAGATTTTGCGGCGTTGGTGCGCGTGCTGGAGATTGCGGTCAAGACCGCAGCCACACCGGAGCGTAAGCTGGCGCTGCTGCGCGAGATCGCCACCAGTTACGAAGACGGCTGCGACGATCCTGGCCGGGCCTATGAGGCCCTGGGGCGCGCGCTGGCGGAGAGTCCCCTCGACCCCGACAGCGCCAAGAGCATCGATCGATTGGGGCACGTGCTGGGCAGGGTGGACGAGCTTTGTGGGACGTACGAGCGGCTCGCCGAAGCCAGCAACGACGACGCGATCAAGCATCGGCTATTTGCCCGCGCCGCCACCCTGGCCGAAACGGAACTCGGTCAAGATGAACGCGCGGTGACGGCTTACGAGCGCGCTTTGCAGGCATCCCCGCGAGACCAAGAATCTGCCGCCGCGCTCGAGCGCATCTACCTGCGCTCCTCGGACTACGCGCGCCTGGTGGTGTTGCTTGAGCGCAAGATGGTGGCCCTCGACGACCGGGCGGCGAAGAAGGAACTGGGGCTGCGAACGGCGCAAATCTACGAAGAGGTTCTCGCGGCACCACAGAAGGCGATCGAGGTTTACCGGCAAGTGCTTGAGCTCGACGAGGGGGATCGCGCCACGCTCGAGTACCTTGAACGTCTGTACGTCCGGCTGTCGCGCTGGAACGATCTCAAGGACATCTACGCCAAGAAGGCTGACCTCGCGGCGACGCCGGAACAGAAAAAGGAAGTTTTGTCGGTGCTCGGGCAGGTGTACGAGCGGCAACTCAACGATCCGGCTCACGCGATCGAAACCTACAGCGCCATCCTGGATCTCGATCCGAACGACTTCGAGGCAGTGCAGGCGCTCGATCGCCTGTACGTGCAGACCGAGCGCTGGCACGACCTTCTGACGGTGCTTGAGCGGCAGACCGAACTTTCGCCGTCGGTCGCCGAGATCGTGTCGCTGCGTTTCCGGATCGGCGATCTGTTGCGAGGAAAGCTGCGGGATTTTGTCCGCGCGGCCGAGGCGTTCAAGCACGTGCTTGACGTCGAGCCCACGCACGAGCCAACCCTGCGCGCGCTCGGCGCCATGATGGCGGCGGGTGAGGAGCCTATTCTGGCTGCGCAGGTGCTCGAGCCGATTTACGAATCGGTGGGTGAGTGGGACGCGGTAGCTGGCACCTATGAGGTCATGGTCAAACACACCGACGATTCGGTGCGCAAGGTCGAGCTGCTCGGGAAGATCGCCCACATTCACGAGCGGCGGCTCATCAACCCGAATGCGGCGTTCGACGCCTGGTGCCGCGCGCTGCGCATCGATCCGACGAGCCCCGACGCGGTGGCGCAGCTCGATCGCCTGGCGGCGTCGAGCGGGCGCTGGGCTGATCTCGCGACGGCCTACCAGGAGGAGCTTGATCGCGTCCTTGATTCGCGCATCCAGGTCGAGATGCTGCTGCGCATCGCGCGGATCTATGAAGAGGAAACCGGCGAGGTCGGCCAGGCCATCGCGGCGTACAAGCGCGTGTGCGAGGTCGAGCCGGATCGCAAGGAGGGCTTGCTGGCCCTGGATCGGCTCTACACCAAGGCCCAGGCCTGGCCGGACCTGGCCGAGATCCTGCGCCGGCAGATCCGCCTGGCGGACAACGACAGGGACATCGTCGCGTTTTCGTTTCGACTGGCGCAACTGCTCGAGCTGGTGATCGGCGATGCGGCCAAAGCGGTCGAAACCTATCAGGAGATACTCAATGCAGATCCGGCGCACGCCGAGACGCGGGCGGCGCTCGAACGTCTGTTGCACGGCGGCACCATGGCGGCCGAGATCGGCAACCTGCTCGAGCCGCTGTACCGTCTGAGCGAGGACTGGGAAAAGCTGGCCGAGGTCTATCGGGTCCTGTTGCCGCTCAAGACCGATCCCGAGGAACGGCTTGGGCTGCTGCGGCGTCTCGCCGACATCGCCGAGAGCAAGCTGCTCGATCAGGTCGCCGCCTTCGAGTGGTGGTCCAGGGCGTTGCTCGAAGATCCCGCTTCGGAGCAAGCCAACGAGGAATCGCTGCGTCTCGCACGCTTGACCCATCAGTGGGAGGGTTACACCGCCGCGCTGCTCGGCGCGGCCGGCAAGGCGGCGACGCCATCGGTGCGCCGCGACTTGTTGCTGCGGTTGGCGGGCGTGTTCGAGCAGGAGTTGATGGACATGCTCCGCGCCGAGGAAGTCCTGGGACAGGTGCTGGTCGAGAATCCGGAAGACGCGGCGGCCCTGGAATTTCTGGACCGAGTTTACGAGCGGCAGGGCATGTACGCCGAACTCGGCCCGGTGTTGCGCCGTCGCATCAGGGTGACCGACGATTCGCAGGCGCTGGTCGCGCTGCAGTTGCGCCTGGGCCGCGTGCTGGCCGAGGTGCTCGACGACGGCGAAGGTGCGGCGGCGGCGTACGCCGCGGTTCTCGAACAGGAATCGCGCTGCCCCGAGGCACTCGAAGCGCTCGAACGGCTGCATTTTCGCAGCGAGCGCTGGCGCGATCTTTACGACGTCTACGAGAAGATGGTCGACATCGCGCCAGGGGATCAGGCGCTGTCGGATTGTTACGCGCGCATGGCGCGCATCACGTCCGAGGTGTTTGGTGATCGGGCCAAGGCGGTGGAGCTGTGGGCCAAGGTTAAAGACCTGCGAGGGACGGATCCGGTGGCGCTGGCTGCGCTGGCGGATTTGCACGAACAGGGCGGCGAGTGGCGCGAGTTGTGCGAAATCCTGGACAACCAGATTCAGGCGACGGCCGATCCCGTGCAGCGCATCGCCATCACCAAGCGCCTGGGCCGAATCTGGGGCGAGAAACTTTCGCGCGAACGCAACGCGCTTGAGTGCTGGCAACGGGTGATCGAGCTGGATCCCGGCGACATCGAGGCCCTGCGTGCCATTGCCGAGAACCACCGGAGCGCGGGCGCGTGGGAAGATCTGTCCGAGTCGATCGGCAAGCTGATCGAGCGCGGTGCCGGCACCATGGTGCCCGACGAACTCAAAGATCTGTACATCCAGTGGGGCGAGCTTGAAGGGGGAACCCTGATGCGCACCGAGCCGGCGATTTCCGCCTGGCGTCACGTCATCGAGCTGGACGACAAGGATCTGCGCGCGCTTGCGGCACTGGAAACGTTGTACATGCAGGAGGCGCGCTTCGAGGAATGCGTCGACGTGCTGGAACGCCGCAGGCGGGTCGTGGCTTCGCCCGAGGAGCAGATCGATGTGCTCTTGCAGATAGCCAGCCTGTGGGCCGACAAGGTCGGCGACGGCGGAGCGGCGGCGGAAGCCTACGAGCGCGTGCTGCAGATCGAGCCGGGTCACGCGACAGCCGCCAAGGAGGCGCTCGAACTTTATCGTCTGCGCAAGGACTGGATGAAGCTCGTCGAGCTGCTCCTGTCGCGCACCGAGTTCGTCGGCGAGGCGGTTGAACGGATTGGTCTGCTGTGTCAGGTGGCGGAGATCTACGAGCAGCAACTCGATGATCGCGACAGCGCGTTCGTGACCTTGCAGGCAGCGTTTCGTGAGGACTATTCGAACGACAAGGTGGCCAAAGAGCTCGAGCGACTTGCCACCCTGGCCGACAAGTGGAACGAGCTGCTGTCCGATTTTACCTCGGTGGTGCAGACCATTTCGGATCCCAGGCAGGCTGCGGATCTGTGGGTAAAAATTGGCCGCTGGTACGATTCGGTGCTCCAGCACGTCGACTACGCCATCGCGTCGGTGCAGCAGGCGCTGGCGCTGGATCCGAACCACCCGGGGGCGCTCGGCGCGATGGAAGACTTTTATCGCAAGAAGGGCGATTGGCGGGATCTGGTGGGGGTCCTGGCCCGGCACGCCGATGTCGTCACCACGCCTGAAGACAAGGTGCCCCGGCTGCTGGCGCTGGCCGAGGCCTACGAAACTCAACTGGGCGACGTTGCGCAGGCGACGCTCGCGTACCAGCGGGCGCTTGACACCGACGAGCGCTGCCTCGAAGCGATCGATGCGCTTGAACGACTTTATCGGCGCACGCAGGCCTGGGATCGACTGGTTGGTGTTCTCGACAAGAAGGCACAGACCATCGACGACGGCGAGTTGTCGGTGAAGTTGCGTTTGCAGGCGGGCGAAATCTGGGAAGAGCGACTCGGCGACAATGACCGGGCTGTCGCGGCGTTCAAGGACGTTTTGACCGCCGATCCACAAAGCCAGGATGCGCTCAAGGCGCTGGGACGCCTTTACCAAAAGACCGGCAAGATGGATGCGTACCTCGACGTGCTGGAGCGCGAGATCGAGGTCGCGAGTTCGGAAGCAGTGCGCGCTTTGCTGTACCGGCAGATGGCGTCGGTGTGGGAAGAGAAGTTTGGCAAGATCGACAAGGCCATCGACTGCCTGCAGAAGGTCTTGCTGATCGACAACCGCGACCTGCCGACTTACCAAAGCCTGGGCCGCTTGTACGAGGCGGAACGCAAGTGGGACGCGCTGGTTGAAAACATCCGTGGCCACATTCTGGTGGCCGACGATCCGTCTGAGCGCACCGACTTGTATTTTCGGATGGGCAAGGTTTACGAGGACGAGATCAAAAATCCGGATCGTGCCATCGAGTCCTACAACGATGTCGTCACGTTCGATCTTGAACACGTCGAGGCGCTCAGGGGCCTGTCGCGACTGTTCGAACAGACGGAGCAGTGGGCAGATGCCGTCGAGATCATGCAGCGCCTGATTCCCCTCGTTGGGCCCAAGGAGAAGGTCGGCCTTTACCACCGCCTGGGGAAGTTGTTCGACGAACAGCTGCACAACCCCGAGATGGCGGAAGAGCGGCTCGGCGATGCGCTGGGCCTCGACCCGACGCACGTGCCGAGCATGCTCGCGCTGCTCAGCCTATACCGGCAGCGCGGCGATTCGATGAAGGCCGCGCAGATCATGGTCCGAGCGGTCGAGCACACCCAGAACACGCTCGAAAAGACGCGCCTGCTGTTCGACGCGGGCAAGATATTGCAGACCGAGATCGGCGACGAAAACGGCGCGCTGGAGCTGTTTTCTCGCGTGCTGGAGCTGGATCCGGAACACGCCCTTGCGGCCGAGCCCCTGGCGGAAATCTATTTCCAACAGGGTGCGTGGGCAAAACTCGCGCCGATCCTGGAAATGCTGGTGCGCAAGGCGGACCGCAAGGCCAAGGGCGCACTTGCCGTCCTGTACTACCGGATGGGCAAGGTACACGCGGAGCTTGGCGAGGTTGATCGCGCACTCAAGGACTACAAGCAGTCGTATGATCTCGATCCGGCGCATCTGCCGACGCTGCTGGAACGCGCAGCTTTGCTCTACCAGCGCGAGCTATGGGACGACGCATTCAAGTTGTACCAGACCGTGCTGGTGCATCACCGTGAAGCGCAGCAAGAGCGCGACGTGGTGGAGATTTTCTACCGTATCGGCCAGATCAAGTTGCGGATGGGCGAGAAGGTCAAGGCGATCAACATGTTCGAAAAGGCGCTCGAACTTGATTCGGGTCACCGCCTCACCCTGGACGCGCTGGTGGAAAGTCACAGCAATGCGGGCGACTGGGAAGCGGTCATTCGGCAAAAACGCGCGATTCTGAATCACAGCAGCAACGACGACGAGAAGATCGCGGTCCATCAGCAGATCATCGAGATCTACAAGAACCGCCTGCAAAACCCACAAAAGGCCATTGCGGCTTACCTGGAAGCGCTGGAAGTGCGGCCCAACGATCGCGGTCTGTTGCACGACGTGCTGGATCTGTTCACGGAGACCAAGCAGTGGAAGCGCGCGGTCGAGGTGCTGACGCGCCTCGGATCGCTCGAACAAGGGCCCGCCAAGGCGAGGTACCTGGACGCGGCCGGCAACATCACGCACTACGAGCTGCATGCACCTGACGAAGCGGTCGAGCTGTACAACGAGGCGCTGGACAGTGATCCGACCTTGCTCAAGGTGTTTGAGCGCGTGGACAAGATTCTCACCTCGAAGAAGGATTGGAAGGCCCAGGAGCGCCAGTACCGGAAGATGATCAAGCGCCTCGGCCCGACGCCGGATCCTGAACTCAAACAGACGCAGGTGGCCCTGTGGCACGCGCTTGGCGAAATTTACCGCTCCCGCTTGAAGAACTTCGCCTCCGCGGCGGAGGCGTTCGAGGTCTGCGTCAACCTTGAACCCGAGAACTTCCAGCGGCACGTCATCTTGGCCGAGCTGCACCAGATGGCCGGACCCGCCTCGTACGAAAAGGCGGTGCGCGAGCACCGATACATCATTGGCAAGGCGACCGATTTGTCACAGGTGACCGAGCCGCTGCGGATTCTGCGCAAGCTGTACCACGAGCTGCATCAGTATGATCGCGCCTGGTGCGTAACCGCGGCGCTGGCGTTTCTGCGCAAGGCGGACGCGGAGGAACAGCGCTTCTTCGAACAGTACCGGCCCAAGGGCGGCATGGCGCGCGCGCGCGCCCGCCTGACCGAAGAGTTGTGGCAGAAAAACATTTTCCACCCCGATGAAGACCGTTACGTTTCAGCCGTGCTTGCCGTGGTCAGCCGCAGCGTCGCGGCGGTGCGGGCGCGCGAACACAAGGACTGGGGCATCAAGCGGAAGGACAAGCGCGACCCGGCCACGGATCAGCTGATGTTCAGCAAGGTGTTCGGCTACGTCGCGCAGATTCTGGGCCTCGCCGAGCCGCCGGAATTGTTCCTGCGCCAGGACTGGGCGGGCGACCTTGAGATGGCCAACGCCCGTGAGAAGGCGCAGCTGACCCCAGCGTTCATCGTGGGGTCAAGCCTGCTGCAGGGGCGCCAGGAAAAGGAGCTCGTGTACATCGTCGCGAAAAAGTTGACGCTCATGCGGCCCGACCACTTCGTGCGCTGGCAGCATGTTGTCCCCACCGTGGCCGAGCTCAAGGTACTTTTCCTCGCGGCGGTCAAGCTGGTCCAGCCGAACTTGCCCATCCAGGGTGAGCTGGCGGCTCCCGTGGCCCAGTACGTGGAGGCGCTCCGCAGAAGCATCCCGCCGCAGCATGTGGAGCAACTGAGCGTTGTCGTGCAGCGGTTCATCGCCACCAAGGCAGAAGCGGATCTGCACAAGTGGTCAGACGCAGTCGACTACACCGCAACCCGAGTGGGATACCTGATGTGCGGTGATCTCGAGGTGGCGGCGCGCATGGTGTCGGCGGAGCCGGTGACCGTGGGCAGCGTCGATCCGAAAGACAAGATCATGGATCTCGTCCGCTGGACGATCTCCGACGAATACTTCGGGGTTCGCGAGCAGCTCGGGCTGACCATCGGCTAGCCCGTGAAGATCAACATTCCTTCCGGACTTTTCTACGCGGTCGCCGTCGTGCTTATCTTTTTTGGCGCGCTGCGGGCGTACCACTTCGGCCGTGGCGAACGCTCGCTGTCGGACGATGATGGTGCGCAGGGAGAGCCGGTTCGGACCCAGGAGTCGAGTCGGCATTTTCACTGGGGCCTCATCTACGTGGCGCTGGGGATCTTCTTGCTCGGCTCGGAACTGTACCAGCACTTTCGAGGCCGGTAGGCCACCCGTGCGCCGGTAAACCCACGCTAGGGCGGAGGCAGGCGGAAGTCTGCCATTGTCGGCAAGGGTACCTGGTCGGATGCTCCGGAATCGCTGCCCAGATCGACCGGAATACGCACCTACCTGAGGTTTTTGTTGTATTTCACATAATGGCGGTCCCTAGGGCTGTCAAGGTCTGTACGTAAAATTACTTTCCTTGCGCCGGCAAGTTTGCCGGCTAGGATCAACGACTTCCTTGATCTCTCTATATCACTCTGTCACTCTCACTGCCGGCGACCATGCCGGCGGGTTTGCGATGTCTTTGGCTGAAGCGAAACTGATCGAGTTCTTTCCACCAACAGGTCCGCCCACGACCGCGGAGAAGGCCGGCTTTCGGTTCGGCGACAAGGGCACGCACTCGAGCCGGACGTTCATGGTCTCTGAGCTCGATGCAGTCCTCATGGCTGCGCCAGGGCCGGTCAGTCGCGGGGCGTACGCCGCGGCGATCATCGAAGGAAACTGTTTGGAGAAGGCCACCGCGTCGACGAGACGGATCTCCAACCAGCGACTGGGCGAGCTCTACGCGCTCGATCCCGTGGTCGCGGTTTTCAGGGTGCTCCGGAAGCTCTGGACGCAAGATGCTGCTGCGCGCCCGCTCCTTGCCATGCTTGCAGCCGTTGCGCGCGACCCGTTGTTCATGGTGTCAGCGAGACCGGTGCTCTCGCTCCCGATCGGCACCGAGTTGCACCGGGCCCCAGTCCGAGAGGCGCTGTACACGCTGGTGGGCGAGCGCATGAATGACGACACGCTCGACAAGGTCGTCCGCAACGTCTCGAGTTCATGGACGCAGGCCGGCCACCTGAAGGGGCGCACGTTCAAGTTCCGGCAGCGTGTACAGGCTCAACCGGCCGCCGTCGCTTTCGGACTGTGGCTGGGGCAGACCGCCGGCTTCCGCGGCGAGGAGCTACTTACGTGCGGTTGGGTCGCCGCGCTCGACTGCACTGCCTCATCGGCAAGAGGGCTCGCACTCGAGGCGAAGCAAGTCGGCCTCATTGACTTCCGCAGCAGCGGTGACGTGATCGAGTTCGGGCTCGAACGCCTCGATCCAGGAATCGGGAGAACCTAACGCATGGCGCGCATCGAAGACCTCGCGGAGCTCTACGGCCAACACATCGCCATCCCCTGGCAGCGCACCGTCGTAGGAGCGCAGCGCGTGATCATGGTGGTGTACGACAAGGATCTCGAACGAGTTCTTCGCGCGCGCAAGGGGGAGTTTGACACGCGCACGCGCGCCGCTGGGCACTCCTTTCACGAGGTCGATCTGACGACCTCTTTCGCGACTTGGCTCGCGGCCGACGAGTACCGCGAGGCGTTCTTTCGGAATCCTGAGCGCCTTCTTCCGAAGATCGATCCAGATCGCGGCGAGTTCACGCAGTTCGTTGCGGATCGCATCGGTGCGGTGCTGGCGCGCGATGACGTAAGCGAGAATTCTGTCGTTGCTGTCTTGGGCGCCGCTTCGCTCTTCGGCTTCGCGCGTGTTTCGCAAGTCCTGAAGCTCGTCGAGGGCGACGTAAGGGGTCGCCTCGTCGTGTTCTTCCCGGGCCAGTACGAGCAAAACAACTACCGCCTGCTCGATGCCCGCGATGGCTGGAACTACATGGCGGTGCCCATCTCGATCCACGGCGCCGGGAGTGCAACATGAAGATCAAGGACGTCCTTCAGCGAGACCCATCCACTCACCCGCTCGTGAACCAGGGCCAGGCCCGCATCTCCGACAAGGCCAACGACAAGGTCCTCGAAGAGCTGCGTGGGGAGCTGTCGACGTTCGTCTGCGAGGGGCAGTACGCCGACGGCATCCAGCGCATCCTCTCTTCGTACCTGTCGAGCATCACGCAGACGAGCCAGAAAGCGGCGTGGGTCAGCGGCTTCTTTGGAAGCGGCAAGTCCCACCTGCTGAAGATGCTCTGCCACCTGTGGGCGGATACGAAGTTCCCCGACGGCGCGACAGCGCGCAGCCTCGTGCCGTCGCTGCCTGACGACGTGCGGAGCCTGCTCCGCGAGCTCGACACGGTCGGCAAGCGAGCCGGCGGACTGCTCGCGGCTGCTGGCGCTCTCCCGAGCGGCACCACGGACCTCGTCCGGCTCACCATCCTTGCCGTACTCCTGCGTGGAGTCGGACTGCCCGACCAGTACCCGCAGGCCCAGTTGTGCCTGTGGCTTCACGACCAGGGGTGGTTCGCCAAAGTCAAGGCATCCGTCGAGTCTGCCGGGAAGCAGTGGGCTTCCGAACTGAACAATCTGTACGTCAGCGGGCCCATCGCGCGTGCCCTCATCGCTTGTGACGCGAACTTCGCTGTGTCGGAGGCCGACGCTCACAACATGCTAATGGCGCAGTTCGCGCCGCGGACAGTCGACATTACGACCGAGGAGTTCCTCACGGCGATCAAGCGCGCCATGAAGCTCGTCGGACGCGATGGCCGCTTCCCCTGCACGATCCTTGTCCTCGACGAGGTGCAGCAGTACATCGGCGACTCGCCCGATCGATCGACGCTCGTCACCGAGGTCACCGAGGCGCTCTCCAAGCAGCTCGACAGCCACGTGATCGTCGTTGCGTCCGGACAGAGCGCGCTGACGCCGACATCGAAGCTGCAAAAGCTGATGGACCGCTACACCATCCGCGTCCAGCTCTCCGACCAGGACGTGGAAGCTGTCATCCGCAAGGTGCTCCTGCAGAAGAAACCAGCCTCGATCGGCCCGGTTAGGGACTTCCTCGACAAGCACGGCGGCGAGGTCTCTCGCCAACTGCAAGGGACTCGCATCGGCGAGACCGCGCAGGACCGCGACGTGGTCGTCGACGACTACCCGTTGCTTCCGGCCCGGCGTCGGTTCTGGGAGCACTGCTTTCGCGCCGTCGATGCCGCCGGCACGCAGAGCCAGCTTCGTTCCCAACTACACATCATTCACGACGCAGTGAAAGACATCTCGGGTCGCGACCTTGGCGTGGTCGTCCCCGGCGACGTCTTGTTCGAAGCGCTCGCGACCTTGATGGTGAACACCGGCGTGCTCCTTCGGGAGCTCAACGACCGGATCATCAGCCTCTCGAAGGACGGCTCCGACGAAGGCAAGCTCGCGCGTCGCATCTGTGGGCTGGTCTTTCTCATCAGCAGGCTGTCGCGAGACGCCGGCGCAGACATCGGCGTCCGCGCATCGAAGGACCACATCGCCGATCTCCTGGTCGATG
>CAYSKR010000147.1:0-9534 GCA_964431675.1 uncultured Myxococcales bacterium | reverse complement strand
TTCATTCCCGCTAGCACGTTGACGATCGGGACGGCACCCGGGACGTTGGGCTCCTTGAAGCGGTGTGGCTCGTGGGGTCCGTTGTCCGGGCCGGTCTCGCTGTGCTTGAGTTTCTGCTCGTCGCAACCGTCGGCCGTGCAGATTATAGGAAAGCACTTGCTGGTGTCGCCCGGTGCCATCTTGCAACCGGGCGAGCCGGTCGAGATGCGCAACATGCTACCGGTCACGACGGCCAGGCCAAGCCCGGCACCGTAGTGCAAGCCAAAGTATTCGCTGATGCGCGTATGCCAGGTGAACGACAGGTCGACGCCCACCAGCCCGAAGCCGCGGAAGCTGATGAAGTCGGTGTCGATTTCGGGTGGCTTGCCCCGGGCAAGCCAGTTGCCGTCGGGCGGACTCATCGACTGGTAGCCGACGCCGAGAACGATATCCAGGTCGCCCTTGCGGCGGAAGAACTCGCCGCCGATGTGGTACGAGTTGAGCGGCACGTTTGCCTGCGTGAACAGGCCTAAAACCCAGCCTGGAATCGAGATGTAGCGGGTGCGGAACGCCACGCCGAACTTGACCGCGTCCTCAGGATCTTCGGTCGGGGAAGAAGCAGCAGCGGCGACGGGTATTTCCTGGGGGCCAGGAGCAGGCGGCAACGCTTGTGGCGCTGGCGGCGGCGGCGGCGGCGGCGGCGTTTGTGCCGATGCCGCCCGGGTCAGCAGGCACGCCACGGCCAGTGCGACGAGGCCGATTTTGCGGCTCAAACTGGACGAGCATGTTGTGATGGTGCTGTTCATGGGTTGTTCTCCGAGTGACCAGACTATACCTTGAACAACGATGGGACAAAACGGGAACGGAAGCACGACGCGCGCCATCCGGATTCTGGTGATTGTGAGCCTGTTGGTCGCGAATGCGCCCGGGGCCCGGGTTGGGGCGGAACCGATAACGCCCGCGCAGCGCGATGCAGTGCAGGCTCACCTGCGCGCGCACGATGAGATTTCAAGCCGCCGGGATCTTGCGGTGCTAGGTACCGGCGTGGATGGGGTGCTGGTGGAGATTGCCAGCGACACAAAGCTCGACGCTTCACTTCGGTCGCGTGCCGTGAGTGCTCTGGGTTTTTTTTCGACGGCGGCCAGTCGGGCCTTTCTTGAGGCCACCATCAAGGCCGGTCGCGCGTCGCAACCGGGCGAAATCTTGCTGCTGCGGCGAGCGGTGGTGGCGCTCGGCTGGCAGGGCGGGGGGGGAACTGCGTCGCTGGTAGGGCCTTTGCTGTCGCACGCGGAGCCCGACGTTCGCCTGGATGCGGCCCTGGCCCTGGGCATGCTCCGCACCAAGGAAGCGGCGGCATTGTTGCGGCGGCGGATCGACCTCGAGCCCTTGCCCAAGGTGCGCCTGAACATGGGCCGTCAACTGCGGGTCATCGAAGACGCCTTGCGCGCCGCCGACGCGAACAACAGGACTGGCAAGGACAAATAGACGCGATCACGCCAAGGGCGAGCCCAACCAAACCCTATTCGCCAACCATTCCCAGGACGTGAGATCGAGTTTCGGGATCAACGCGAAAGCGTAGTTGTTCGAGCAGATCCACGATGGGTCTGATAACTGGAATCAGCCCAGCGCGCTTTCCCTTGACGAGTATTCCGAGAGTTCCGGTCTTTCTGACCCCGAGTAGATCGGCGTGCCGACGGGCAAGAGCATCGTCGAGGATGACAAGCGCACCTGGTTTCTCGACCGCGAGAGCAAGTGCTTCGCGTTCACCGGGACCCAGATCCGTCACGGCGCGCAAGATGGCAAGCGTTGGGGACGGCTCAATGTGTATCCAGTGTTGATCGGTCAATTCGGGAAGGTCGTGGCCCAGCCATCTGCCGTTTTCGATCTCATCAGCAACCGCGCGGGGCACGGCGATCTTTTGATAGAGACGTGGAAGTAGATCGAGGCAGCGGGCTTGGTGGAGGTACTGCAGGGGCGACGTGTTGCAGATAACCGTCGAGGGACGGTCAGGCATTCGCTGCGTCCTGCTCTAGCTCATCGGCCGTCAAGCGAAACGTCGATACTCCATATTCGGCCAGTTTGCTGAGTAAGACTGGCTTCGGGATTCCCGCCAGTTGGGCGGCCCCGCCTGTCGAAAGCCTGCCGAGTTCCAACATTTTCATCGCAGCAGCAAGGCGCAGTTCGTCGCCTGCTGCTTCCGGCACCATGTGCAGGGCCAACAGAGTTTCATCCGGGATCTCTAATCGCACTTCCGACATGTATTCATTCTGCCACAGCTAGACCAGATCGTCACTGCGCGTTACGGCATGGTGATGCCGCAGCGAAGGATTCTCGGCACCCGCGCTCGGTGTGTTAACTTGCGCGTCCCGGATCGTTCCGGGACATCACAAGGAGATCATAGACGTGTCCAAGGAAAAGCTCGCCATTCTGGTGGGAGGGGGACCGGCTCCGGGGATCAACAGCGTGATCAGCGCGGCCACGATTCGCGCCCTCTTGCAGGGGGTCGAGGTCGTCGGCATCCGCGAGGGATTCGACAAGATCATGCACGGCAACACGGAAACGTGTAGGCCGCTCAAGCTTGACGACGTCAGCCGCATTCACTTTTCCGGGGGGTCGATCTTGGGCACGGCACGCGCCAACCCCACCCAGGATCCGAAGTACCTCGACAACATCATCAAGGCGCTCGACAGCCAGGGGGTGACGCAGCTCATCACCATTGGCGGCGACGACACGGCGTTTTCGGCCATGAAGGTGGCCGAGCGTGCGGCGGGGCGGATCCGCGTCGCGCATGTGCCGAAGACGATCGACAACGATCTTGACCTGGATCCCGACGTGGACACCTTCGGTTATCAGACCGCGCGTCACATTGGCGTCGAGCTGGTGAAGAACCTGATGGTCGACGCCAAGACGACGTTGCGCTGGTACCTGGTGGTGGCGATGGGCCGCAAGGCCGGGCATCTGGCGCTTGGCATCGGCAAGGCGGCGGGTGCCACGCTGTCGGTCATTCCCGAGGAGTTCCCGACCGGCAAGGTCAACCTGCGCACGCTCGTCGACACGCTTAGCGGCGCGGTGATCAAGCGCTGCGCCGAGGGCCGCAAGTACGGAGTTGCGGTGCTGGCCGAGGGCCTGGTCGAAAGCTTGCCGCAAGCCGAGCTGTCGAGCCTGGGAGACGTCGAATACGATCCGCATGGGCACCCACGCCTGGCCGAACTGGACGTGGGGCACGGCCTGAAAAAGAACGTGATCAAGCGGCTTGCAGCCCTTGGCATCAAGATGACCATCGTGTCGAAGAACATCGGCTACGAGCTGCGTTGCGCCGATCCGATTCCCTTCGACATGGAATACACGCGCGACCTGGGATACTGCGCAGCCAAGTTCCTGTTCTCGGGGGGCAACGCGGCGATGGTGTCGTTGCAGAAGGGGAATTTTGTGCCGATTCCCTTCGCGCAGATGCTGGATCCGCTGACCGGGCGCACCCGCGTGCGCATGGTGGACATTCACTCCACGCGCTACGCCATCGCGCGGCGCTACATGATTCGCTTGCGGCGCGACGACTTCGAGGATGCGCGCAAGCTGGAAGAGTTCGCTGCCGTGTGCAAGCCGAAGTTATCGGTCGAGGAGTTCAAGCAGCAATTCGGCTACCTGGTCGAGTACGAGGCACCACCGCTCGACTTCCTACACCGCGAAACAGCCAGGCGCGGGTAAGCGCGCCGCTCGGCGTCCGAGTTTCCTCGATGCTCCCCGGCAAGTTATGGCGGAACTGGGGCGCGCGGCAGTGGACTGGCGTGGTCCTGGGTCCGGCGGCGTTTGCGGCGTGCGGCCTTGGCCTGGGCGCTGCCGGACTGCCCTTCGCCGCGCGCTGGGCCGGCGCTGCGGTGTTGTGGATGGCGGTCTGGTGGACCACGGAACCCGTGCCGTTGTGGGTGACCGCGTTCCTTCCGCTGGTGCTGTTTCCGGCGTTCGGTGCGGCACCGCTCTTCGAGGTGGTCGAGCAGTACTTCGACCCCGTCAACGTCCTGTTCATGGGCGGCATGTTGATCGCCGCGTCGATGGAGCAGTGGGGGCTGCACCGGCGGATCGCGTTGGGGATTGTCGCGCGCGTCGGCACGAGTCCCCGGCGCATCGTGCTTGGTTTCATGCTGGCCACGGCGTTCGTCAGCCTGTGGATCTCGAACACTGCTGCCGCCGTGATGATGTTCCCCATCGGCATGGCGGTGCTGGGGCGGTTCGCCGAGAAAACCGGCGACGATGATCCCGCGCTGCGCCGCTTCGGCATGGCGCTGATGCTGGGGATCGGCTACTCGGCCAGCATCGGCGGCATCGGTTGCAAGATCGGCACGGGCACCAACTTGATCTTCGTCAAGCAGTCGGCGGCGGTCCTTGGCCACGAGATCAGCTTTCTGACGTGGTTCGAGATTGGCATGCCGGTGGTGTTGCTCGCGATTCCGCTTGCGTGGCTATACTTGGTGCGCGTGGCTGTGCGGTTGCCGCGCGAGGAATTCGCCGGGGCGCGCGACACCATCATGAATGCGCGGCGCGAGCAGGGGCCGATGCTGACGGGCGAAAAGATTTCCCTGGGGGCGTTTCTCGGCGCTGCTTTTCTCTGGGTGTTTCGTCAGGACATGGATTTCAGCGTGTTTGTGGTGCCGGGCTGGTCGCGCCTCGTGCCATGGACCTGGGCGGGCGTGCTCGGGCGCCCGCTGACGTCATTGCCCACTGTCCTGGCGGCGCTGCTCGGACCGCGCGGGCCCGAGTCGGTGGTTGCGCTCGCGATCGCCGTGGCCTTGATGTTGACGCCGGTGGGCAAGCGGCCACCGCGCATGGCGCTGTCGTTGCGCGCCGCGCAGCGGATTTCCTGGGACATGCTTGCTCTGCTCGGCGGTGGCTTCGCCATGGCGCACGCCATCAGCCGCAGCGGCCTGTCGGATGCGCTGGGTGGCGCGCTCGAGAGCTTGCCGGAGATGGGCGCTTTTCCCGCGCTGCTGATCGTGTGCATGGTCACCATTGCGCTGTCGGAAGTGGCGTCGAACACCGCCACCGCCAGCATCTTGCTGCCGGTGTTGCAGGTGAGCGCCAAGAGCTTCGGACTGCACCCGGCGACGCTGATGTTCGCCGCGACGCTGTCGGCGTCGTTCGGTCTGATGCTACCGGCCGGGACGCCGCCCAACGCAGTGGTGTTCAGCAGCGGCTACCTTTCAGTCGTGCGCATGGCCAAAAGCGGAGTGGTCGTCGACATCGCCGGCGGCTTCCTGGTGGCGGCAGTGTCGTATTTCCTCGTGCCCTGGGCGCTGGGTCTGCCGAGATAGGCTGGCTGCACGGCCACCTCACGGAATGATCGGGGCACCACCGGGGGTGGGCTTGAGGTCGGACTTGCCGTGCTTTTTGGCGGGCGATTTTTTTGGTGTGGATTTTGGGGCTGTCGTGGCGGCGGAAGCCTCCGCGACCGGGGCCTGCGCGGGTTCGGTCGTCGGCGTCGGCGTTGGCGCGGGCATGAGCGGCGGCGCCTGACCTTGCGGCGTCGCCAAAGAACGCGCCGTCGATTCGGTGGGCCGTTGGTTGCGCGAGGGGCGCGTCACAAGGACCACGGCGACAACCATTGCCACGGCAGCGACGGCACCAACGGCAAGTCGGCGGTTCATACCGAAAGCTGGTGCCCGCCCGGTGCGAACGCTGGATCCCGTCATTGGCGTTGCGTCGTTGTTCACCGTAGGCCGCGCATGGGTGTGCGTCGGCTGTGCCCTTGCCGCGTCGTCGGAGGGCATAATGGCCGTCCCGGCGGCTGCGGGATTTGCCCCGGCCGGGCGATCTTCGTGAGCGGCGGCGCGCTCCACGGTGGACGGGATCATGGCGGACTTCGCCGGAGGTGCCGTGAAATGATGGGTCCACTGCTGGTGGCCCCGGGCGGACGCGAACGGCAGCAACGCGCGCCCATACTCGTGGACGCTGGGAAAGCGATCCTGCGGCAACTTGCCCATCGCGCGGATGATCAACGCTTCCAGCTCCTCGGGTAGATCGGCCCGGTGCGATGTGGGGCGGGCAAAGCTTCCCGTCATGATCGATGCCATCACGCGCACCGGGTTGCTCCCCTCGTGCGGCCGCCGCCCCGTCAGGCACTGGTACAAGATCACGCCCAGCGCGTATTGATCGCTGCGCGCGTCGACGTCTTGGCCCCCGGCCTGCTCGGGCGACATGTAGCCGACCGTGCCGATGACGTCGCTTGGGCCGGTCAGGTGCTCGGTGCCGGGCAATTGCGACACGCCGAAGTCCACCACCTTGGCGACCTCGCCGACCAGCGTCTGGGCGAGGAACACGTTGCGCGGCTTCAGATCGCGATGCACGATGCCGCGTCCGTGGCAGGCCGACATGCCGGCGCTGACGCCCAGCAAGATGTCGACTGCGCGTTCGACCGCCAGCGGGCCATGCTCCATCAGCGTGGCCATGTCCTGGCCGCGCAGAAGTTCCATGACGATGTACGGGCGTTCGTCTTGCACGCCGAAATCGAACACGCGCACAACGTTCGGATGATCGACGTTCGACACCGCGAGGGCCTCGCGTTCGAAACGTGCAAGCGCGTCGCCGGCGACGCGGAAACCGGGCGAGATGGTTTTAATCGCGACGTCGCGCTGCAAGCGCCCGTCGTGGGCGCGGTAGACGATGCCCATGCCGCCGGCGCCGATCTCTCCCCGGATCTCGTACCGGCCAAGCTTGTTGCCGCTGACCAGGCGCCCGGTTGGTGTACGCGGTGACTTCGAGCGCGTCTCGTCGGGCAGTTGCGGGCGTCTGAACGGTGTTGTCACCGCGAGCCCCATGATCTGGATGATCCCGGTGCCACCGTTGGCCGCCGTCGGTGCCGTGTGTCCGGCAGTGCCCGCCGGGCTCTCGGGAAACGCCGCGAAAGGATCTTCGGCACCGAGGTCGGGCGTTCGCGTGTCCGCGCCGGGCTGCAAGAACTGCACGCGCAGGCGCCCGGCCAGGACCACCTCGGCCCCCGGCGGCAGCTCGGTCGCGACATCCAGTGGCAGCGGGCTTCCCTCGTGCGTCACGCCGGTTGCGGCGTCGAGCGGCAGGATGCTGATGCGGTCATTGGCAAAGTCGACCCGCAGGCAACGTTCACCGATGAAGCGGCGCGCGATGCGCAGATCGGCGTCGGCGGCGTGGCCGATCACGGTCGGGGACGAACGCAGCGCGTACGTGTGCGACTGCCGAGTCTGCCCGTCGGTGACGGTGACGACGAGGAGTGTCATGACGAGGGTGGGTATTATCGCGCGAAGGCGGAGTCACGGGGGGGCGTCGTGAACAACGTCATGATCGTGGTCGCTGGCGATGGCGAGTTGTTTCAGGCGTATCCGGTAGTGCATCCAGACGCCCGAAAATGCGATGAAGGCCGAGAGGATCGCCCACGCTGCGGCGGGCGCGCCCTGAAAAATGCACGCCATCAGGCCAAAGATCGCGGACGACGACCACAGGATCTTCAGGTTCAGCATGGCGTTGTAGACGGCGACACCCTCATTGCGGCCCAAGAACGACTGGGTGCCAATCCCCAGCAGCGCGGCACCTACAAGGCGCGCCGCAACCGGGTCGACCTGCGTCCAGCCAAGCGCGGTCAAGAACGCTTCGGGTGCTGCGAGCAGCGGGACCGCGAACGCGAGATCCACGACGAAGTGCGCCACGAACCAGCGGCGCAAGGTCAGGGGCACATCGGGGACGTCAGAAGCGTGCATGAGGCGCACATCCTACCGGTTTCTTGGATCCGGAACGGATGCCACGTTGGTTCTCCCAAAAAGCTGTCCCCTGGACGCTTGGGGCCGTAAACTGGTCCGGTGAGTCGACGTTTTCAGATGTGCGCAGTACTCGCGGTGCTCGCGGTGCTTCTCGACTGCGACGCGCAATCTGAGCTGCAACCACCCGGCCTCTCTGGCGGCGCAGGTAGTGCGGGGCCTGGTCCGGTACGCGTGGTTCCCGACAACGTGCCCGAAGGACTCGGAGCCGGGCTCGCTGCGGACGCGGCCCTACCGGACGCGGCGGTCGATATGCGGCCCGACGTCATGCCGGATCTGCGCGACGTTGCCGTTGACCCACCGCCGCCCGAGATCGATTTGGCCATCGACCTGCCAGTTCTTGGGCAACCATGCAGCCTGATCAAGCAGGATTGTCCCAGCAAGGCCCAGGGTTGTTACATTGGGCGCGGCGGTGTTCCATATTGCGATGTTCCGATGTCGGCAGGCTTCACTTGCATCGCTGATGTCCCCAATACCTGCGACAAGGGATCCCTGTGTGTAACCGCGCCCGCCAGTCCACCGCTTTGCCGGATCATCTGCACCGTCGGCTCTCGTTGCATCGGCGGCGGCACGTGCTTCGCGATTTCGGGCCAGGCACCCGCGGGATATTGCGCCCCCTAGAATTGGCCCATGCATCGAGAATCAGCGGGGCGGCGGCCAAAGAACGTCATGGCCGAGTCGACCCGTGCCTTCGCGGTGGCTTTCACCTGGCGCGCGAGCTCGGGCCGCGCGTCGTCCCATTCCTCACGCGCTTGCGCCCAGAGGATCGGCGACTTGGCGACCAGCTTTTGGCGCAAGCCCGCCACGAAGCCCGGCATCGCCTTGACGGCCGCGACGGCGTGTTCGACGCCCTGCCGCGCCAGCATGACCGTCACCTGCGCGTTCGTCTTGCCGACGTAGGGAATGGCCTGCGCCAGGCGATCGGCTGCGGTTCCCGCTGCGGCGTGTGGCGCTCGCCCGAGGGGACTCGCGAAACGTGGGTGTTGCGCAAAAAAACCCGCGACGTCTTGGCCCTGCAAGCCGGCCTGTTCCAGCATGCCGGCGTATTCCTTTTCGGCGGCAAGTCGCGCCTTGAATAAGAACATTTGCACGCGCGACTGCACGTTGACCTTGCCGTCGCCCGACGTCTCGATGGCGCAGAAGATGCTCCCCGGGAACTTGCTGGTGATGAGGCTTTGCACGCCGTCCGAGATGCCGGCCGAGGGCATGCAACCGAACGGCTTCACCGACAGCGTCATGTGCGCCTTGTTGTGCAGCGTGTTTAGAATGAATTTGCCGACTTCCATGTGGCCTTCGCCGCCGCGCACGTTGTTGTCGTAGTAGCCGTGCGCCGTCGCGGCGATTTCGTCCATGTCGGGCAGCTTGTAGCCACGAAATCCGACGGCCGCTCCGAACACGTGGAAGGCGACGCGGATCGCCAGATCGGCGAAGAACAGGCCCGCGATGCGGTGCCCGACCTTGGACGCGTCGCCCTTGAGGCTCTTGCGCGCCTGGTCCACGCCGCGCAGATCGGCGCGCAGTTTGGTGTCGTACTTGCCCTCCCAGATCATGTAGAGGAGCCAGTTGGTGACGAACTGGATGTCGCATTCGGCGCCTTCGCCCTCAAGGAACCGCTGCAATTGGTAGTTGCCGTCGCCTTCGGTGGTCATGGCCCAGAATTCGCCGATGATGGACACCCGCGGCTTGGGCTGCGAGCGATCGACTTTGACCTTGGCCATGATGCCGCGCGCCTTGAGCAGCGCGACGAGGATGTTGGTGCGCTTCTCGAGCGCCGTGC
>CAYSKR010000146.1:0-18711 GCA_964431675.1 uncultured Myxococcales bacterium | reverse complement strand
CCCTTGCTGCCGATCAACTGGGCCTCAGGCGCCCGGTGGTGGCGCGACCTTGTGGGCGCGTGGAACGCGGTGTGGTGGCGGCCATGTTGCCGATGATGCTGAGCGCCTTGCTCGACGAGGCGTGGCACGTCGAGTTGGCTCCGCCCGGCGCGATCGCGCTCGATGCGTCGGGGGTGATCGAGTTCGCCGTGCGCCGGGGCAGCGACTCCGGAACACTGTCCCTCGGTGTTCCTGCGGGAGTCGGCGGATCGCAGGTCGCGGGCATCCACCCCGAACGGCTCGGGCGGCTATTGCTCGCCGGCGCGATCGAGGTCGGATCGACTTCTCTGACCGGCCTCGATCGGGCCGCAGCCGTCATCGGCGACGTGGTCGCGTTCACGGGCCTGTTCCCGATTCCCCCGGCACCCGAAGCGCCATGGCCAGTCGCCGTGCGCATTGGATCCGTGTGCGCCGCTGCCGAGTGGCAGCCGGGCGGTGACCTTCGTTTGACCAGTCCGACACAACCCCAGCCCGAGGTGAACATGAAGAGCGATCCCGATGTGCATCCCAGTGTCTCCGCAGCGCCCGCGCAGGCCCCCACCGCCGCCATCACGCAGACGCTTGCCGCCGCCCGGGTCGAGGTGGTGGCGGAGATCGCCCGATTCACCGTGCGCGGCGACGAGGCCGCGGGCTTCCTGGTCGGCTCGGTGATGCGTCTGGGCGCGCGTCCGGCCCGGGCCGTGGATCTGCGGATCGGGGATCAGGTTTGGGCGAGAGGTGAACTGGTCAACGTCGACGGCGAGCTGGGCGTCAGGCTGACCGAAATTGTTTCCTGAGCGGCCGCGCGCAGGGCTTCGAGGCGGTTCGACGCCGTCACCCAGCGCGGCGTACACGCAAGCAGCGACCGGACCAGGGGCACCCACACGTCACCGCTGGCGCGCAGCGCGATCGCACGCTGCACGGCACCGGTGATCGCAAAAGTGCTGTCGGTGGGATACAGGATCGCGGTGCCGGTTTGCGAGGCGGCATCAAAGTCGACGAGGGACTCGGCGGACTCATCGGTGCCCGGCGCAATGGGCAGCGCCCCGTAACG
Source organism: uncultured Myxococcales bacterium (assembly GCA_964431675.1). Lineage (GTDB taxonomy): Bacteria > Myxococcota_A > Polyangia > Fen-1088 > Fen-1088 > CAYSKR01. The sequence goes on along the minus strand of CAYSKR010000146.1, from coordinate 17,639 downwards.
TTGCGCCAGGCCGGATCCCCGGCACGCAAGATCCGACCTGTCGGTGATGAGAACCGCATCGGTGCTCGCGCGGAGGATGCGTTCGTCGCCGGGCGAATCGTCGCCAAACACGGCCAACTTTCCCGGATGCTCGATCTCAAGCACCCGAATGCGGTCGGCGAAGGCCGCGGCCACGCGAGCCGACACGACCACGACGGTGTCGAGGGCCAGGATCGCCGACAGCGACGACACCGCGATGGTGGCGTCGGCCGGATCGACTGGCGATGGCAAGCCAAGAAGCAACGTTCGCAGGTCCACCGCCAGTGCCAGCTTGCGCGCGAGCTCGGCTCGGCACAGCGCCTTACCCTCCGGTGCTTCCGTGGAAAACCCATGCGGCAGCGCGGGGTCGACGGCGGGGTCGTTCGGCAGCTCGTCGCAGCCGAATTTCACCGCCACGATGGGCTGGTCGGACGCGCGTTCGGCAAAAGCATCGTGTTGTTCCAGCAGGCGTGCGGCGGTGTGACTCGGGGCGACGAGCACGTCGGCCGCAAGAATTCCTGCCGTCATCAGGCTGCGCGCTTCCGGGGTGGATTCTCGCGGTGAAGGCAACGTCGGGAACACGAGAAAACGGAAGCCCGCCGAAATCTGAGCCAGGGCCGCTGCGGACGCCGGACCGCAGCCAACGACCGAGCCTTGTTGCCCCAGACCATCGGTCAGGAGCGCCCGGCACGCCTGAGCAAGGATCTCGCTTTGCTCAGCCAGGCCGGTGGCGGTCGTTCCGACCACGTAGTAGGTCACAGCAAGCGCCGATGGGCGCCCTTCGAAAAGCGGCAACTCGGAGGTGCGACCGTCGAACGTGGTTCGGATCGAACGCAGCCGACGTGCCATGCCCGGCATGCGCGCGCAGGCTGCGGGATCGGCCAGGGCCAGCATGGTCGTGGGGTGGCCTGATGCGGCAAAACCGCGTGCCAATCCAGACGCAGCCACCGCGCCTGGTCCCGCCGAAAACGGCAACGCGGCGTCCGAAATAACGAGCACGGACTTCACGAAAAAATCGCAACGCGCGCGGGCGTCACTCCTTGGCGCCGCGCTCGTCTTCTTCGCCCGGAAACTCGTTCACGGACGGGTACTTCATGATCTCTTTGCGGGAGATCTTCCATGCCTTTTGCACGATCCACGACAGAGACCGGTCCTGGCGGGTTGCTTCTTCCTGGATCTCTCTGAGCATTTCCTCAGGAAAATAAAGACTTTGCTTTCTCTTGTCCGAACCGGCCATGAAGCCTCCCGTAACGGCTGGCGAGCGCTGGTAAAAAGTGCGCCCATTTAGGCACCTTCTCCCACCTCTGTCAAGGATAGCGGCACCGCGTCAGATCAGAGTTTTTAGGATTTGCGGTGGACTCGGGCCATTTGTGCGGGATACATTCCTAAGCAGGGAGACATGGACGGGCCTGGACTAAAAAAGAAAGACCTCAAACGCTATCGCGAAACCCTGTTGACGCGAAAGCGGGAGATCCTCAGGAACGCGCAACGCACGCTTAGCGAGGACATGACCCTTGAGTCCGATGACTTGCCGGACGAAATGGACCTGGCGTCGTCCGAGTACCTGCAGTCGTTCACGTTTCGGCTGCGCGGCCGCGAAAAGACGTTTCTGCAGAAGATCGACCTCGCGGTCGAACGCATCGACGAGGGGACGTTTGGTCTGTGCGAACAATGCGGCGAGCCCATCGCCATCAAGCGTCTTGAAGCACGCCTTGAAACCACGCTCTGCATCCGCTGCAAAGAGGACCAGGAGCGGATGGAAAAAGCGTATGGTTGAATCTGGAACCCTTAAACAGCACAGCGGAGGTAATGAACAATGACGATGCATAGGTTGGCTTGGACTGGTTTTCTGGCGGCAATAGCGGTGGCGAGTTGCTACTCGCCTTCCGGCCTCCCTCCGGGAGGCGGGGGGGGCGGCAACGGCGGTACGACTGTCGGCGTCGACGGATCGACGCCCACCGGCGGGACAGTTGGTGCCGGCGGATTGGCGCCCACCGGTGGATCGATGTCCACCGGCGGGACAGTTGGTGCCGGCGGGACAGTTGGTGCCGGCGGAGCTCCGATCATCCCGGTCGCGTGTGGAGCTGCTGGACAGGACTGCTGCAACGGCAACGCCTGCAACTCTGGTGGCTGCTGCGTGGGGGGACGCTGCGTAGGCCCGAACGGATCTTGCTCGCCCGTTGCTGGGACTTGCACGAATGGATCTTGCGGCAGTTGTGGTGGCGTCGGACAGGCGTGCTGCGCGACTCCTCCGAGTACCTCGCTGAGTCAATGTAGCGCCGCAGGCAGTCGCTGCCAGGACGGGTATTGTGTTAGCTGCGGTGGCCAGGCCGGCAACCCGTGTTGTGAGCCTGCGGCCATGGGCGGCAACAGGTGCATCGATCCGGGCCTCGCCTGCGGAATATCAGGTGTCTGCACCGCGTGCGGTCAGGCCGGTGGGCCCTGTTGCGCGAACAGCGTGTGCGGCGGTGGCGCTTGTTGCTACGCCGGTGCCTGCGTCGGAAGCGGTGCCGCCTGCGGTGCCACCCTGGGCGGCGCGACCGGAGGCACTTGCCAGGGCGGCCGTTGTTCGATGTGCGGCGGCGTGGGGCAGCCCTGCTGCGGTGCCGTCTGCTACGACAGCTTGGCGTGTCGCAGTAGCGTGTGCGGCCCGTGCGGGGGACCGGGTCAGCCATGCTGCGTCGGCCCCGCGAACCGGTGTGGCACCGGAACGGTATGCAGCTCGCCCTCCGAAAGTGGCACCTGCATTCGCTGTGGCGACGCCGGCAGCGCCTGCTGTCCTGGAAGCACTTGCAACGGCGGGGGCTGTTGTCTGAACAACCAGTGCATCGCCGCGGGCGGCACCTGTACCACCAACGGCGTGACGGTCGGCATGTGTACTACTGGGCGATGCGCCTGCGGCAGGGCTGGCGAGCGCTGCTGCCCCGGCAACCCGGTGGCGCAGCGGTGTACGGATGCGGGCACCGCGTGTACCGGTACGGGCCAAGGCTTCGATGATCGCTGTGTGACTTGCGGCACCTCGGGTGCGCCTTGCTGTCTCGGCGGGGCGTGTACCGAGGCGGGCGCGTCGTGCATGTTCGTGGGCGGGACTGGAGCGTTGCGCTGCTCGAGGTGCGGCGGGGCGGGCGAGCCATGCTGCGCGGGTCCGGCGCTGCCGTGTGCCAGCCCCACCGCGATGGTGTGTGCGCAAACCAATTTCGGCGATCGCGTCTGCGCGCTGTGCGGTGGCACGGGGCAGCCCTGCTGCGAGGCCTCACGGTGCAACGACGCCTTGACAGCATGCCAGTTCGATTCGGGGGTGCCGGGAAGCTTCGCCTGCCGCCCATGCGGTGCTTCCGGTGCTCGTTGTTGTCCCGGCAACCTGTGCAGCGGCGGCGGCTGTTGCGTGGGCTTCAGTTTGGGCGTGAGGTGTGTTGCACCCGGTTCAGGCTGTCAGGGTCAGGGTGGCGCAGGGGTATGCGGCGGTGCCGGGAGCTGCGGCGGGTCGTGCGGGGCGGAGAACCAGACATGCTGCTTTGGGTCGTGCTCTCAGAGCGGAACCAGTTGCAGCGGTGGCATGTGCAGCCGTTGTGGTGGCCAGGGGCAGCGCTGCTGCGGCTCATCCGGATCCTCGGGTACTTGCGGCGCTGCAGGCCTCACCTGTAAGTATAATTTCCAGGCGAACAGTTACAACTGCATGCCGTAGGCGGCTGTCTGTAGCCGCTGCGGCCAAGCGCGAGAGCTTGCGGGCTTGCGGCGCGGCAGCTTGACCTCGGGTGCGCGGTTTAGTTCCGCGCGCGCACCCGAGGCCCTGCTGAACACGCCTTAGATCCTCGGCGGTCTGCTGGCCGTTGCACGCGTTCCGCGGGCGGTTGGCCGCGTGGATGTGTCAGGCCGACGCCGACATGGTCCCACAACTGAACGAGTGCATAGCGTTTTTTCTCTTGAGAAGAATATATTGAATAGATTACATTCGTGTGTGCCAGATGACTCGAACCTCTCCTCAGGCCATCCACAAAGGTCGAGCAGCTACTTCGTCGTTGCTCGACGAGCGGGAGCTCGTCGAGATCGAACGCAGCCGCCCGAACGGACTGACGTCGCGCGAGATCTGCGACGTCTTCGAGAGCCGTGGGATCAGGTTCTCCGAGGCGACGTTGCGCAAGTACGTGCAGCTCGGGCTCTTGCCGCGATCGGTTCGCGTCGGGCGCAAGGGCAAGCACCGGGGATCGTGTGGGCTGTACCCCTCGTTGGTGGTGCGGCGGGTGAACACGGTCAAGCGGATGATGGACGACGATCTGACGATCGAGGAGATCCAGCGGTCGTTCGCCAAGTTCAAGGAAGAGATCGATCAACTCGAAGGTGGGTTGCGAGGTCTCTTGTCCGGCTTCGAACGCGAGGCGAAGGGATCGGTTGCTGATCCTAGACGTCGCGGGGATCTCGAAAAGGAGATCCTCGAAGCCAAGCGGGCCGCGGGTGATCTGATCCGCCGCATCGCAGATCTGGAACGAAACCTTTCCGCTCGAGACGCGCAGCCCGTCTCGGGGACCGCCGTTGGGGGCGGAAACGATCTGTTCTAGCGGTGCCTGACCACCGCTTACCTGGGAGGCAAGACATGGGTTTTGAACCGTCGAACGACAGCGAAGACGAACTGCCACAACCGGAGGTCGCCAAGATCCGGGCGCGCCTTGTCGTCCTGAACGCGCCGGGTGACCGCGTGCGCAGCAAGACGATTGCGCCGAAGCACTTGACCCGCGAGGAGAAGAAACTTGCGGCGCTCTTGCCTTATCCAGAGGACGTCGACCGGCCGGCGTCGCGCGAGGCGTGCATGAGCATGCCGCGGCCGTGCCCATTCGTGAGTTGCACACATCACCTGTACCTGGACGTCAACCCGGAGAGCGGTGCCATCAAGTTGAACTTTCCGCACCTTGAGGTCTGGGAGATGGCAGAGACGTGCTCGCTCGACGTGGCCGACCGCGGTGGGACGACGCTCGAAGACGTGGGCATGATCTTGAACCTGACGCGCGAGCGGATCCGCCAGGTCGAGGTGCGTGGTCTGGGCAAGATTCGCGAGGTCAACGGCGATGACCTTGCCGGCACCGGGTACACGCACGCCGGACAGGCCTGAAGAGCGGTTTATTTAGCGGAGGTCGGCCAGCGTCTGTCGAACGAGATCGTGCAACGGTCCGTTGCTGGCCAGGATGCCGCGCCGGTTCTGCAAGTCGGTGCCGGTATAGTCGAGCGGCGCGCCGAACACGTCGGTCAGACGACCTCCGGCGGCGACCAGGATGGCCTCGGGCGCGCACGTGTCCCAGAGCTTGGTGCGTGTACCCGGGTAGACGTACACGTCGCGGGTCCCGTCCGCGACCATGGCGACTTTCAGGCCGACGCCGCCGACGTTCATCTCGTCCCGGATGTCGAGCGCGCGGCGCAAACGATCAACGTCGCCGGTGCGGTGCGTTTTGGACGCGACCAGCCGAATGCCAGGGCCAGCGGCGAGCGACGATGTCCGCAGCGGCGAACGTTGCCCCGAGGCGTTTTCCTGCCACGCGCCTTCTCCAACGACGCCCGCCCACGCGATCCCGCTCGTCGGCTGGCACACGACGCCGACGCTGGGTCGTCCTTCGACGAGCAGGCCGATCATGACGGCGAATCCGTCGTCGCCAAGAATGAAGTCGTTGGTGCCGTCGATGGGGTCCACCATCCACACGCGACGCGCCCCGACGCGCGTTCCGTCATCGGCGGCCTCTTCCGAAAGGATGGCGTCCCCGGGAAACTCGCGTTGCAACTCGCGCACAATCAGATCGTTGGCGGCGCGGTCGGCTTCGGTGACTGGCTCGTTGTCTGCCTTGTGTTCGACGTGTACTCCCGCGCGGCGATGCTCGAGAACCAGGGTTGCCGCCCGCCGGGCCAGGGCGTGGGCCGCCTGCAACTCGCGATCGAATTCGTTCATGCTGCAACCGCCAGATCGGAAGCCAGGTGTCTGCGGCCGGCAAGCAATACCAGCCCGGAGGCACCCAGCAGCAGCCCGGCGGCAAGCACCGGCAGACGCAGGCCGGTGCGGTTCGAGGCGAGACCGATCAGCCAGGGCGACAGGCCGTCGCCAAGCAGGTGAATGGCCATCGAGTAGAGCGCAAAACCCCGCGCCCGCAGATCGGGAGGCAACACGTTGGCCATCGCCGCGTTGAGGGGGCCGGTGTTCAAGAACAACAGGAACAGGGTCACGAACATGGCGGGCCAAAAAATCGCAGGGCTGGACGCGAGGATGGCGATCGCGCTGAATGGCACGGACGCCACGAGCGCAATCCCCGACAGCGTGAAATGGCCGCCCGGAAATCGGCGCGCCATCCGGTCGCCGATCTGGCCACCAGCGAGCGTGCCAAGAAATCCCGCGACCACGAGGACGCCGCCGAAGATGGTGGAGGCGGTTGCCAGCGGCAGGTGGCGCTCGCGGTAAAAATACGTTGGCATCCATGCGGCAAGACCGCCCATGGAAAAAGTGTAGATCGTCTGCGCCGCGGTGTTCACCAGGTAGCTTTTCTTCGACCGCAGCGCGCGCAAAGCTTCCTTGAGCCCCAGCGGAGCACGGTTCGTTGGTGGGTCGAAGCGGCCACGCACCGGCTCGGCGAGAAAGAGCAGCGCGACCGCAAACATCAGACCCGGGCCACCGACGATGAAAAACGCCGGACGCCAGCCGAAGGCGGCACCGACCTGTCCACCGACGATGTACCCAAGTGCGCTGCCGACCGAGAGGGCCGAGTAAAACCAGGCCAGCGCACGTCCGCGTTGGTCGGGCGGGTACAGATCCGCGACGACCGACGGGGTCACGACGGAGTAGCTGGCCTCGCCGATGCCCAGAATCGCTCGCGCCAATAGCAGCGTGGCGAAGGTAAGAGCCATGCCCGACCCCAAGGTGGCGAGGCTCCAGACCGCGACGCCCGCCGCGGCGAGGCGCAAGCGGGCGTGCCGATCGCCAAGCCAGCCGGCGGCGGGCGAGGCGATCGCGTAGACGAAAATGAAGGCGGTTTGAAGAAACCCTGCCTGCGCGTCCGACAGGTGCAGATCGCGGGAGATGAGCGGCAGCATCGGGGCCGCGAGGTAGCGGTCCATGTAATTGAGCAGGTTGAGCGCGCCAAGGATACCGAGGGTCCTGGTCGCGTGCCGCACGGGCGCTGCAAGGTCCGGAGTCGCCATCACAAGTGGGTACCATGGACACCCCGACGCGGGTAAAGTCGTCGCCCATGAGCACCTTGAACGACATCTTGACCGGTCCCACGGTTCGCAAGAACGTGATCGCTGATTGCGAACGACTGATTGAAGAGGAAGTGGCCTCGAAGGGGCTGACCGGCCTTCCGATCAAGCTGGCCTACGGCGTCGTCAAGGCGGTCAAGCCCGGATTTGTCCCCGAGGTGATCGACCACATGCTCGACGATTTCTGCACCAAGCTTGACCCGACGTATCAGGGGGCGGTGACGAAGGGCGATCCGGTGTCGCCGTACTTCAATGCGCGCGGCGGAGAAGTGGCCGAGGCTTTGTTGTCCATCACCGACGAGCGGAAAGAGCGCGCCAAGAACCAGATGCTCAAGAGCGCGTATGAAAAACTGCGGCCTGCGGCGAAGAAGCACGTCGAGGCTGCGGTTCCGCGCATCGGTAAACTCGTGGCGAAGTACGCCGCCAGCGCATCCGCTGCGCCGTCTTCGCAGCCGCTTTAGCACCGCCTTAAAAGCGGCTGGTGGCCGACAGGAACGTCATCTTGTCGTTGCTGCCGCGCAAGCGCGCCGAGAGCGTGTACACGAAGGTCCAAAGCAGCTCGTAGGCAAGATCGCGGTCGACGAACAGGAGATCGAGCAGGTCGGTCTTCTTGATGACGAACAGACGGCAACGCTCATGGGCCGTGGCGTCGGCGCTGCGGGGGAAGTCATCGATCAGGGCCATCTCGCCAAAGTAAGCGGGCGGTTGCAACACGGCGAGGGCTTCTTCCCCCATGCCGGGAACCTGGCGGCTGATGCGGACGGCCCCCTCCAGCACGATGTACACCTTGTCGCCGACGCTGCCCTCGGTGAAGATCTTGGTGCCACTCGGCTGCTCTTCGATTGCGCCGAGGTTCGCCAGGCGGCGCAGGTGGTGCGCGGGCAGTCCCGAGAACAGATTCACCCCAGCGAGCAATGCCGCGACGTCGGTTTGCGTCGCGGCCAATGCGGGCGGTGCCACAGGCGGCGGCGTGACGCAAACCGGTGTCGGCGTCGGCGTCGCAGACGCGTCGTACGGTTTGGTGCGCCGTGGATTCACTTGAAGGCCCGAAGCCAGCCGTCGAAGTCTTTCTTGCCCTGGGTGATAGTGCGCTCGGGACCGACGAAACGAATGAAATAGGGGCCATTCGGCGATTCGAACACCACCGAGATCATGCGGTGGTTCGGGCGCGGCTCCGAGTCGGGCGACATGGGCGCTGCCTTGAACAGATACGTCCCATGCACGTCGAGGACCGTTGCGCGGACCTTGCCGACCTGAACGGTATCGACTTTGCCCGCGTCGGCGGGCTTGCCCTCGGGCGCGATGAACATTTTTTTCCAGCGGTCGATGTTGGCCTGCACGCCACCGCCGCCGCTTTTGCCGAAGAAAAAGATCACCACCTCGGCGTCAAACGGGTCACCGGTCGCGTGGGGCACGGTGAACTGCTTGGCGCGCATGCCCGAGGCCGGGATTTCCTTCCAGGCCTTCGGCGCATGGGACTTGAGGCCATCGAGAACGACTTCGTTGCCGGTTGCGGCGGCCAGCAGGACAGCAAGAACGGGAGCGGCGAGCATCGGGAACCTCCTTGTGGACCGGCGCAGTATAAGGCGGGGGCCAGGGAATCAAGCAGCCAGTGTTCTAGAACGATGTTGGAGTGACCGGGGCGGCGGCCGGCACCGTGGCGGGCGCTGCCAGCATCGGGAAGTCAACCGGTGCCTGCAGCGCGTGGGCAATCGCCGCCTCGATGCGCGTCGGCGGCAACCCACGCCAGTACACGTGCCAGTCCGGCAGGCGCGCAAAGCCGTCGCACTGCTTGGCGTACCAGGACGCGATCGGGTTGCCAGGCCGCGCGCGCCAGAAGAAGCTTTCGTGATCCCGCACGAGGACGTTCCACAGGTCGGTCCCGATGCCTTCGCCCTGCGCCTGCCGTTCCACGGCGAACTTCGACAGGTAAGGCGCGATGGGTGTCTGGGTCAGCAAGACCGCGCCGAGGTAGTTTTCCTCCAGGTAGACGCTGACGACGTCTTGTTCCAGGTTTGCACTTGGGGCCAGGGGACGGCCGAACGCCGACTGCAAGAGCGCGCGCAGACGTTCCCGATCAATGGCGGCGAAGTTGGCGTGCTTCTCGATGCGTGATCCCTTGCGGACGAGTGTGCCGGCACCGTTCACGGTGAACAGTTCGCGCAGCAGCGACAGGGGGTTGACCACCGCGACGCTCATGCGGTGCGATACCTCGTCCAGCAGATCCTTGACCTGACGAAGCAACGTCTGGTGCCGCCGCGACAGGCGTCCCTTCTCGCCGAGCAGGCGCTCGTAGTCGGTCGACAAGTTCACCACCGAAATGGACGGCGCGCCCTCGCGTTCAAGGCCGAAGCTGGTGCTGAGAAAGATGACCTTGCGCGTGCCGAGGCGAGTGGCCAGACGGACCAGGTGATCGAATCGCGTGTCGGTGGCGGCGCTCTTGGCGTCTTCCAGGGTCACGAGGGGGATGCTGTTGCCCAGGATCGTGCTGCGAATGCCCTCGATGGTTTCGTCACAGAGCGCCGGATCGGTCTCGACCACGCGCGCGGGGACCTGGTCCTCGACCAGCCAGTCGTGTACGCGGCGGGCCTGACGATCAGCGTCTTTCGCATCGAACAACCCAAGCAACACAACGGGGTACAGGCCAAGTCCGGCGAGGATGCGCAGGTCAAAGTGGAATGGGTCAAGCGCTGTGCGGACAATCTGCGCATCAGCCGCAATGATGGCGAAACTCTCTTTCTGCTGCGCGCGAAACTGCTTGAGGTACAGATCGACGTCGGCTTTTTGCCCGACGCTTTCAAGGAAGCGCTGGATGATTTCTACTTCCATCACGCGCTGCCGATCATTTGCAGGAACGTCTTGCGAGCAAGGACAAGCTGCTCGACTTGCACGTATTCGTCGGCCCCGTGCGCCTGCCGAATATCGCCAGGGCCAAACACGACGGCGTCGATGCTGGCCTCGGCGAACAACGCAGCCTCGGTCCAGAAGCCGAGATCAATGGGGTGCAATACGCGGTCGCCGAGCCAGGGGGCAAACGCCGTCAGATCGTTTGTGGCAAACGATGGATTGACCGTGTGGTTTTTCCACTCGACCGTGGTCGGTGACGTGGCCCGGCGAACCTCGGTCTCCGCCTCCTGGAGCAGCGCGAGTACATCGGCCTGCGGCGCGGGCCGCAGCGATGCGGTCAATGTTGCGCGTGAGGGGATCACGTTGGCGGCGAGCCCTCCATCGATCGACGCGACGTTCATGCACAAGCCATTGAAACCAGGGGGACCGAAGGCGCGGTGGCGCTGGCCCATTGCATCAAGGGCGACGGCGGCCCGGGCCAGCGTCACGATGGGGCTGTTCATCTCGTCGGCGCGAGAGGAATGTCCTCCCGGCGACGTGGCCGTCACCTCCGCCACGCCGATGCCCCGGTGGCGCGACCCCACGGCAAGCCCGGTTGGCTCGCACACGATGGCGTGGCGCAGGCCAAGGGCGCGTTTGCTGGCAAGAAACGCGCGGGCGACGGTGTTGGATCTTTCCTCGTCGCCCGAAAAAAGCAGCGCAATGCCGCGCGCCGACTTGCCTGCGAGCGTTCGGTCCGACAGCGCGTCGAGGATAGCGGCGATCGCGCCCTTGGTGTCCGCTGCCCCAAGGCCGAACACGCAGCCGCCGCGTTCCACCAGGTGATGTGGCGGGTTCGTGTAGCCGGTGTTGGCCGGAACGGTATCAACGTGGGCGTTGAGCAGCAGGCGAGGCGTGTCTTCACCGAAGACGGCGAATACCGCGTGGTGCCCCGACGCTTCGAACGTTTCGACCGCGCGGGCACCCAGGGTGCGCAGATCGGCCGCCAGCTTCTCGACCAGGGGACGCTCATTGCCGGTCGGGTTCTGGGTATCGAATGACACCAGATCGGCGAGACGCCGGACCACGTCTTCCGCCGCGGACATCGCTTTTGACCATGCGCCATCGAGGCGAACCCGTCAACCTGCGTTCGTTCGAAACGACGAGGCGGCGAGGATTTCCTCATCTTCCTGCTTCTCAAGGCTGCCTTCCGGGGTGATGATTCGACGGTGCGGTTCAGGCCTAGATCGGCAGCCAGAGCAGGCCCCGCCCTTCGCCCGCCGCGACGCTCGGTCTGGGTGGTGGCCGCGCTGTGCTGGCGACGGGGCAAGATGCTGATGACGCGGCGGCGCGCCGATCAGTCGCTGCCGCTGTGCTGGGAGTTTCCCGGCGGGAAGATCGAGCCTGGCGAGTCGCCCGCAGCGGCGCTGATGCGAGAAATTCACGAGGAGCTCGGCTGTCGAGTTCGCGTGGGCGCCATTTACGATGTCGTCTTTCACGCCTACGACGACTTCGATCTGACGATGCTCGTTTATTGTTGCAAGCTGGCGGCGGGGCAGCCACGGCCGGTCCAGGTGGATGCGGTGGAGTGGGTCGAGCCTGCGGACGCTGCGGGCCTCAAGTTGCCGCCCGCCGATCACCCGCTTGTCGCGCGCATCATCCGTGAGGCACGCAAGGCGAAGAAGGTCACTCGGACTGGGCCGGGCCCGGCTCGTCGGTCGTAGACGGCACCGCTTGTGCTGCTTGTGCTGCTTGTGCTGCACCAGGTGCCGACTGCCGCGCCTTGCGAACCAATTCTTCACGTTCGGCCTTGCGCGTGGCCTCAGTCAGATCGCGGCGGCAGGCTCCACACATGGAGGGCACGGCCCAGTGGCCGAGGTGTGTTTGTAGCTGGCTTTCCGGCGGCCAGTAAATTGGCGTGGCGCACTGAGCGCACGGGATCTCCATGGTCTTCTTGCCGTGAAGAAACTCAACGCATGCGGCGCACAATCGTTCCGGCGGCTGCACCACGCGCGGCTTGCGCGGGCGCTTTTCCTTTTTCGACGCAAGCGCGGGTGGTGCTGCGGCGGGGTCCGTGTCCAGAGCGAGCGGCGCGGGCACGTCCGGCGTTGCCCCCAGGACGACCACGCTTGGTGCCGCCGCAGGGGCGGGCGCCTCGGGCAGGGGTTCGGGCCGTACGCCCGCTGCGAGTTGCTGCGCCTTCGCCCACGTCCAGGTGCCTGGACATCCGTCCGTCTTGCACGTGATCTCGCGATCTTCGAGGTCGCCGAGTTCCCGCTTGTGTTCCTCGCAGTACTGCGGATACGGATCGGTGCCGCGGCCACGCACCGCCCGCGCCAGTTGCGCGCCGCGCCGGTCGTTCCACGTCTTCTTGCAGCCGGTCTTCCGGCAGGGCCGATCCACGTCGCGCAGCGGCTCGAAGATCTTGTAGCAGTCCTCGCACATCAAATGCGGGGCCTTCGGCGGTGGCTTGTCGGCGTAGCACGCGTCGAGCTGATCGCCGCGCGGCCAGGTCCAGGTTTTCTTGCACCCCGACGTTCGACACCGAACCGGCCGGTCCAACAGCTTGCCGAACGCACCCCGGCACTCGGCGCACATGCGGCGCGGTGGTTCGTTGGGCTTGTCGGCGGCGAAGGCTTGCAGTTGGTCGTCGGCCAGCCAGACCCACTTGCGCTTGCAGCCGCTGATTCCGCACAGGACGGAACGGTCGGAAATCCGGGTTGCCACGTCGGCGCACGGTGTACACAGTGTTCCGGTGAACGTCACCCTGCCGCGTGGCTCCTCGGCGCGCCGCCGCTTGCCGTTGTCGGTTGGCGGCTCGGTTTCGGCTTCAGCAGCTTCTGGAGCGGCCGGTGCGTCGGCGGTCACGCCGGAGGTCGCGAGAAGTTGCGCGCGCTTGGTCAGCGTGGCGGTGCGCGCGCAACCGGGTGTCGCGCATGCAATTTCCTGGTCCTGCAGCGCGGCCAGCTTGCCTTCGCACGATGCGCACAGGGACTGCGGTGGTGGCCGCCGGGTGGCGAATGCCTCGAGCTGCGCGGCGGCGGTCCACGACGTGGTGCCGGTGCAGCCGGGGATCGCGCAGCGCCGCTCGAGGTCCTTGAGGGTCGCGGATTTGGCGCGACATGGATCGCACATGCCGTCCGCGCCGCCACCGGCGGACACGCCCTTCGACAGGGCGAGCGCCTTGCCGCCAAGCTGCATGAACGTGCGGCCGCAGCCTGGTACCCGGCAACCCACCGGTTTTGCACCAAGACGATCCGCGAGGGTGAATCCTCCACCTGACATTTGAGCGGCCTATGGTGGCCGCAGCGCCTCCGGCACGCAAGGTGAAACTGGAAAAAGTCGCCTGGGGGGTGCTTGACTCGGGGCGTTTCCCTGCGACTATGCTGGCCCGCCGATGCAGATCACCATCGAAGATATCTCCCCGGTCGAAAAGCGCGTCGAGTTCGAACTGCCCTGGTCCGAGGTCGCGCCCAGGCTGGACGGTGCCTACAACAAGCTGCGCCGCGAGGTGCGCCTGCGCGGATTCCGCCCGGGCAAGGCACCCCGGCCCGTCCTGGAACGCCTGTACCGGCACGACGTGGAACACGACGTTGCGCGCGCTCTGGTCGAGCTGTCGTTAGATCAAGCGGTGCGCGACAAGCAGATCGATCCGATTGCGCCTCCGACGGTCGACAGTCTGACAATCAAAGATGGGGAGCCGTTCAAGTTTTCGGCGCGGGTCGAAGTCCGTTCGCAGGTCACCCCGAAGGACTACACGGGTATTCCTCTGGGGCGTCGGCCACCCAGGACCACCGACGAGCAGGTCAGCCAGGCGCTTGAACAGGCGCGCCGCAACTTGACCCAGTTCGTTCCGGTCGAGGGACGCACGGTCGCGGGCGACCGAGACGTTCTGGTGGCCGAGGTACACGGCAAGATCGGCGAGCACAAGATCAAGAAAAGCACCGTCGCCGTCGATCTGGCGGACGAGGTCGGCGGCCCGCTGCCGGGCCTGGGCAAGCACCTGCGTGGCGTGGTCATCGATGGGTCGCACCGCGAGCTCAAGTACACGATTCCTGAGGATCACAGCATCAAGGAGCTGGCCGGCAAGCCCGTGAGCTTGCACGTACACATCAAGGAGGTGCGCGAGCGGCGCGAGCCCGTGCTCGACGACGAGTTTGCCAAGGACACCGGCGAGGCGGACACGCTCGCAGGACTCAAGGAAAAGATCCGCGAGCGGCTGCTCGAAACCGACAAGCTGAAGATCAAGCGCGAGCTGCAAGGTCAGCTCGCCAAGGAGATCGTCAAGCGCAACCCGTTCGCGATCGCCAGATCGCTGGTTGACCGCTACGCGGATGGCATCGTGGCGCGCGCCCGTCAGCAGCTCGTGATGATGGGCATCGACCCGGAAGCGGTGGGTGGCATCGACGTGGCGGCGATGAAGAAAGAGTTTGCCGCCGAAGCCGAGGAAGAGGCGCGGGCGAGTATCCTGATTGCTGCCATCGCGGAGCGGGAGGCCATCGAGGTTTCCGATGCTGACTTGCAGAAGCACATCGCCGAGCTGGCCGCTGCGCGCCAGGAAAACCCGAAGAAGCTTCGCGCCGAGATCGAACGGGCCGGGCGCTTGCCAAGTTTGCAGGCGCAGATCCGCGAGGAGAAGGTGCTTGATAAGCTGCTCGCCGACGCTAAGATCACCGACGAAGATCCCGCCCGCCTGATCCTCTCGCCCGACGAAGCCAAGGCAGCGGATGCCAAGGCAGCGGATGCCAAGGCAGCGGGCACCCAGACGAAAGGAAAACCATCCCAATGAGCGCGCGCTCTTTTGATCTGTCTGCCGCGGTCCCGACCACGGCCAATTTCATCATTCCGACGGTCATCGAGCAGACCCACCGGGGCGAGCGCGGCTGGGACATCTTTTCGCGCCTGCTCAAGGATCGCATCATTTTCCTGGGCAGCGCGGTCAACGACGACGTCGCCAACATCGTCATCGCGCAGCTGTTGTTCCTCGAAAGCGAGGATCCGGACAAGGACATCATGCTGTACATCAACTCGCCCGGCGGGTTGGTGACGGCGGGCATGGCGATCTACGACACCATGCAGTACGTGCGCCCCGACGTCGCGACGTTCTGCATGGGGCAAGCCGCGTCGATGGGTGCGTTCCTGCTCGCGGCGGGTGCCAATGGGAAGCGCTACGCGTTGCCGCACTCGCGCATTCTCATCCACCAGCCGCTCGGCGGCTTCTCCGGGCAGGCCACCGACATCGACATTCACGCCAAGGAGATTCTGCGCACCCGTGACACCCTGAACGACTTGCTGTCCAGGCACACCGGGCAGCCGCTCGATCGCATCAAGCACGACACCGAGCGCGACTACTTCATGAGCTCGGCGGACTCGAAGGAGTACGGCTTGATCGACGAGGTTATTGCGAAAAAGCCGAGCGCCACGCTCAAGTAGGCTGCGCCCGTTGCGGCGGCGGGTGCGACACACAGCGGCGGGTACCGCAGCGCGCCGGGCCGTGGTACCTTGGAGGTACGGTGGCTGAGCGCAGGCGAGACGATCCAGGGAACTTGTCCTGCTCCTTCTGTGGAAAGAACCAGAAGGAGGTCAAGAAGCTCATCGCCGGTCCGACGGTCTACATTTGTGATGAGTGCATCGGGCTGTGCAATGACATCATCGCCGAGGAGATCGAGAAGGAACAGGACAACGTCGGTCTCGCGGCGGTGCCCAGGCCGGCCGACATCAAGGCGATTCTCGACGAGTACGTGATCGGTCAGGACCGCGCCAAGAAGATCATGGCGGTCGCGATTCACAACCACTACCGGCGCATCGAGGCCAAGGTGGGGCCCGACGAGGTCGAGCTGCAAAAGTCGAACATCCTGCTGCTTGGCCCGACGGGTTCCGGCAAGACGCTGCTGGCCCAGACGCTGGCGCGCATTCTGAACGTGCCGTTTGCCATCGCTGACGCGACCAATCTGACCGAAGCTGGCTACGTCGGCGAGGACGTCGAGAACATCATCGTCAACTTGCTGCAGAACGCGGAACACGACATCGAGAAGGCCGAGCGCGGCATCGTCTACATCGACGAGATCGACAAGATCGCGCGCAAGGGCGAGAACCCGTCGATCACCCGCGACGTGTCGGGCGAGGGCGTGCAGCAGGCCCTGTTGAAAATCCTCGAGGGAACGGTGTGCAACGTGCCGCCGAAGGGTGGCCGGAAGCATCCGCAACAGGAGTTCCTGCAGGTCGACACCACCAACATCCTGTTCATATGCGGTGGCGCGTTCGTGGGCCTCGAGGACATCATCGAGCAACGCGTCGGTCAAAAGCAGATCGGCTTCGGTGCCAAGATTCAGTCGAAGAAAGAAAAGCGCGTCTGGGACTTGTTGCGCGAGGTGCAACCCGAGGATCTGCTTAAATTCGGCATGATTCCCGAGTTCGTCGGCCGCTTGCCCGTGATCGCGCCTTTGCACGAACTTGACGAGGCCACGCTGGTCGACATTTTGACCAAGCCCAAGCACGCGTTGACCAAGCAGTACCAAAAACTGTTCGAGATGGACGGCGTGAAGCTGCGCTTCACCAAGAGCGCCTTGTCGGCGATTGCGCAGAATGCCAAGAAGCACAAGTCTGGTGCCCGTGGCCTGCGCGCCATTCTCGAACACTCGATGATGGACATCATGTTCGAGGTGCCCACGGCCAGTCCGCCGGTCAAGGAAGTCGTCATCAACGAGGACACCATCGACAAGAACGAGCAACCCGTGCTGGTCTACCAGAAGGGCCTGGCGGTCGGCGGTGAGCGGAGCAACTAAGGTAAGGTGAGGGCTCCGACATAGGCCCCCTCGTTTCCAATGGAAACGGTGGGCGGGGAAGCCATCGCAAGCTTGCCGTCGGTGCCGATCCGGAAGACGACAATATTCTTGTACAGGTTGGCCATGATTAGGTATCGGCCACTTGGGTCAATCGTAAAATCGCGCGGGCTCATAACGTTCGTAGTCTCGTGAGCCACCAAACTCAGGCGCCCGGTCGTTTGATCAATCGAAAAAATACCAATGCTCGATGTCATGCCGTTTTGGTGGCGATTCCCCACATAGGCAAATCGCCCCTGGGGATCAACCACGATGTGTCCCCCCCTGAAAGATCCCCCAGGTTGGCCGGGAGGTAGCGCAGACTTGACTTCTGGCATGGAAAGAGTTCCCTGGCTCTTGTCATACATATAAGAAATCACATGGCTTGATGTCTCGGTCAGCACATAGGCCCAGGGTTGTGTCGGGTGGAAATCCATGTGGCGTGGCCCCAGGGTAGAAGGAGGCATCGAGACCGACGGCACGGCGTTCGCGCTTACGGACATGGCACCCACGTCAATGACATATTGCTTGATGCGGTTCGAGCCAAGCCACGGGACAAATAGGTAGTTGCCCTCGAACATCGCCTGGTGGCCCTTCTCCAGACCCGCACCGTCTTCGTAGATGGCGCCCTGGGCGACCATGCCATTGGCGCTGATCTTGAACACCTGCAGCCTTTTTCCGCTCGAGCTTGCCAGTGATATCAACTGTCCTCTCCGATGCACCCTGACGTTGGTGCCAGGCGCGCTG
>CAYSKR010000145.1:0-4163 GCA_964431675.1 uncultured Myxococcales bacterium | reverse complement strand
CCGCTGCGCTGATGGGTGCCATGGGCGGCGGTGGCCACGGCCAGCCCGGCGGCATGCCCCGCGGGCAGCCCGGTGCCGGGCGTTAGCTCGAAGGCGTGATCGCGGCGGTGCCGGTGACCATGCTCGGCATGAGCGTATCCGCCCAACGCGCTGGCGTTCAGCGGCGGGCCGACTTCCGGCCCGTCCGCTGCAAAGCCAGGTTAGGGAGCGCACCGCTGACGAGCGGAAAGCGATCTGGATGCTCAAGTGATTCAACCGCCAAATCGATGTCGAGGTCGGGCCAGTGGAGATGATCGGGACTTGGTCGCTCGACGGTCGTAATCTGGCGGATGGTAGCGTCCTGAAACCAAGGAAACTCCTTGAAGGACACGAACATCTCGCGGTCATTGATCAGCAACCAGAAGCCGTCTGGTCCGACGTTACTGACCTCGATGCTCGAAGTGATCTTTCCATGCAGCGCGGATTTCATCTTGGTGACCCTCTATTAGCCGCAGCGCGGTCGATAACCGCCGACGGCTCAACTCGTAATTCTGCGCTAGGGCGACCTCAGGTTCCAGCCAAAACTTGGCCTGCCCGTCTGCGTGCTGAACATGCACATGCGGCCTGGGTTCCTCGCGTGAGAAAAAATAGAACCGGTACCCGCCTTCGCGAAAAACCGTGGGACTCACCCCGTCAAGATACCCGAAAACGGCAGCTTACAAGGGCGCTGTCGGCGCAATTTCGACAAGGGCAACAACTCTGAAGACAACCTCGCCATGATCGCGGATACGCCGTTGCACGTCGTCGGTTCGCTGGTGCCCACCGAGCACCGAGAGTTGCTGGCCATCCGCTGCGCTGATGGGTGCCATGGGCGGCGGTGGCCACGGCCAGCCCGGCGGCATGCCCCGCGGGCAGCCCGGTGCCGGGCGTTAGCTCGAAGGCGCGATCGCGGCGAGAAACTGATTGTAGTCGCCGTACGCGGCGAGCTTGGCGCGGGCTTTGGTGCATGCGTCGGCCGAGGCCATGCCGGTGGTTTCGGCCAGGAAGCACAGGTACGAGGCGACGTTGCGCGCGTAGCGTAGCTGGCCGGCGTTGCTGATGGCGTAGAAGCGCGCGCGCTGGCGATAGCCTTTTTCGGAGTGGTCACCGAGGGAGGCCTTGTCGGCGCGTCCGTCCGCGGCGAGCACGAAGAGGAAGTTGTACTCGAACCAGAACATGTGGTCGGGGCTCGGCGACAGCGCGGCGAGGGCGGCGGCGCAGGTTTCCTTGCTGCCAAAAACGTCGGTCGGGCGCTGCTGCAACGCGAGCGCGTGCGCGATGAACTCCCGCGCCATCGAACGTTCTTTTTCGTTGGCCCCGAACGCGCTCGACAGAGCCAGCGCGCGCGTGAAGTCGTACCAATCTTTCCACAACGTCCGGTCGGTGGGATCGGGGGACTCGGCCAGTGCGCGGCCCATCTCGTAGGTGTAGCGGCCGCTGGTTTTGATCTCGAGGTGCCCTGAGGTGAGGCGGCCGCACAGGCGATAGTTTTCGTCGGACTTGCCCGAGCCGGAGTGAAACCCGATGGCGACGCCGAAACGCTGGCAGACCGCCCATGCGGCGGCGACGCGCTTTTCGAGTTCCGTGCCATCGGCGAACGGGAAATTTTTCTGGAAGCCAAAGGCGGGTGCCACGAAGTGGACCCGCATGTCGAGGGCCTCGCACAGCGCCAGCATGGTTGCCAGAGTTTGTGGGGTGGTCAGGCCCGGCAACTCGTCGATGGACAGTTCGCGGAAATAGGCTCGGCCTACCGGCGTGGTGAAGGCCTGGCGGCGCGCCTCGGCGTACATCCGATCACGTCGCCGCATCTTCTGCGTCGCCGGCCAGACTCCGGCCAGCAGCTCGGCGAAGGGGCGTTCATCAAGTTCGATCCCAATGTCGCGCACGCGCTTCTTCACCGCGCCAAGAACGTCTGCGGGCACGTTGGCGGCGCACCAGGCGACGGGGTCCGCCGGTGCTGGCGTGATGGCGAGTTCGGGCGACAGATCGAACGTGATGTAGCTCGCCAGCAGGCAGCCGGCGACGAGTTGCGCCTCGCGCGCGTCGAACTTGCCGCCGACCGGCTGGTGGTCGGCGTTGAAGCCCCACGGGATGCGGCGGAGGTGAAAGCCGGTCTTGAGCTTCGAGATGACCGCGCCGTGGCTCATGCCCTCGACGCTCTGGCCCTGGTGTCCTTCGGGCACGTTGCCGCCGATGAACGGGAATGGCACCGAGTCGAGTTGTCCCGCGAGCATCGCCGACACGTCGTAAACCAGCTCGCGCGGGATGCTGTTCTGATTGGCGGTCATCGGCAGGTTGAGCTCGGCCATGGCCCACTCGACTGCGGGCCAGTGCAAGGTGGTGAAGCGCGCGCCCACGCCAAGGCTTTTGTGATCGAGCGTGCCGGTCGCGGTGGGAAAGATCGTCGAGGCGGCGTCGTGCTCCTGCACCTGGTTCTTGAGCCTGCACAAGTTCGTCCATGTCGCGGGGTAGGCGAAGCGATTCTCCGGCAGCGCAATTCCGCCATCGAGCACAGACAGGGCGTTTGTGCGGGGCAGCGACGTTTGCAGCAGCCAGGCGTGATCGCCGACGGGGTCGGACACCAGCTCGACCGTTCCCGCGGCAATGGCAAAGCGGCTGTTGGGGTGGCGGACGAATCCCTGACCCGCCGTGATGCGGGAACCGAGCGCCGCCCAGTCGAGGCAAAAGTCCGGGGAGACGCAGGGGTTCTGGGCGATGCGCAGCCCGTGGCCGAGAAGAAAATCACCGATGGAGCTCATGATGATGGTGCCCAAGTTAGCACACCCCGCCGGGCTCGACGATCACGCGGGAGCGAGAATGGCCAGGGCCTCGACGTGCGGCGTGTGCGGCAGCATGTCGAATGGCGCGACGTTGACGACGCGCATGCCACGTGCCGCGAGGGCACGAAGGTCGCGCGCCAGGGTTGTTGCATTGCAGCTAACGTAGGCGAGCAGGCGAGGCCGCATCCGGGCGGCCGCGTCCAGCACCGCGGGTGCGCAACCCGCCCGCGGCGGATTCAAAACGACGACATCGGCCGCGGCGAGTTCGGCGAGCAGCGTGGCCGCGTCGCCGGTCATCACCTGCACGTTGGTCCGGCCAAGGCGTTCCGCACTTTTTCGCGCGTCGGTGGCGGCCGAGGCGTTTTCTTCGACCGCGATGGTTTCCTCGGCCTGGGGCGCAAGCGTCAGCGCGATACCTCCGGCACCGGCGTAAACGTCGATGGCGCGCCCGACCGGGCCGAGCCGTGCCAGCTCCGCCTCTATGGCGGCATAGATGAGCGCGGCCACGTGCCGGTTCACCTGGAAAAACGACCGCGACGACAAGCGCAGCGTGGTATCGCCGATGCGATCATCGATGCTGCCCTGGCCTGCGAGAACTTGTTCGTCCGTTCCGAATATGACGTTGCTGGTGCGGTCGTTCAGGTTGAGCACCACACCGACGACGGCGGGAGCGCGCCGCATCACCTCGGCGGCCAACTCGGCACCCATCGGCCACGGCGTGCGCGCCACGACCAGCGTCACCAGGATCTGTCCGAGGTGGTTGCAGCGCAAGATCGCGTGGCGCAGTTGGCCGGTGCGGCGGTGCTCGTCGTACACCGGCACGGCGAAGGCTTCCAGCAGATCGCGCAGGATTGCCGCGACCTGGTCGAGTGGCGATTCCAGGAGCTGACAGCCCGCAAGATCGACGATCCGGTGCGACCGCGGGGCGTAGGCACCGAGCGTGGGCTTGCCTGCTGCGGTGCGTCCATAGATGTACTTCGCTTGGTTGCGGTAGTGCAGAGACTGCGGGGACGGAACGCACGGGGCGACGGTGACGGTCAGGCCCGACCGGGCGATCGACTCGGCCAAGCGCCGCCCCTTCCAGGCGACCTGAGCCTTGTAGGCCAGCGTTTGCAGCACGCAGCCGCCGCACTGGCCGAAGGCCGGACAGGCGGGCGGCACGCGGTCGGGCGAGGCCAGCGTGACTTGGTCGAGCGTGGCCCAGACGTCTCGCACGCCCGCCGTGCGGTGAGACGACAGGTGCGCGACGGACACGAGCGCACGCTCGCCGGGAAGGGCCCCGGCCACGTGTACGCGGTCGCGATCAATTTCGGCGACGCCGGCACCGTGGTCGTCGAGCGCCGTCAGCGCGACTTCAAGCGATAG
>CAYSKR010000144.1:0-3881 GCA_964431675.1 uncultured Myxococcales bacterium | reverse complement strand
TCGAGAGAGAAAGAAATAAAAAGATGGCGTAGAGAGAAAAAGAACACCCTGGTCCATGGCATGAACCCTGAATGGGAAGACCTGAGCAAAGAATGGCATTAGATTTCTCGCTGCGCTCGAAATGACAGATGATGCTTCGGGGTACTGGGAACGCTCAATGAGGCCCAAGCGCGATGGTTTGTAGCCAAAGAAGAACTACAAGATTGGGGTCAAGATTCCTGGCGAGGAAATGAAGCGTCTCAATATCCAGCGTAATCGCATCAATCCACGCTGGAACTACACGATCAATTCATTCGCGGTACAGTAAGTCGTCCACTTTATTTTGTCATGACCTCTAGTCGGAACGCTGGCTTCAGATCCGGTAGAGCCACTCGGGGTGGGCGTCGCCCGGACCGCGCACGGCGGCGTAGTAGGCCGCCTGCAACTTCTTGGTGATCGGCCCGGGCTTGCCGCTGCCCACCACGCGGCCGTCGATCTCGCGCACGGGCACGACCTCGGCACCGGTGCCGGTGAAGAACACCTCGGTGGCCGTGTACAGCATGTCGCGGGTGAACGGCTGCTCGATGAGCTCGATGCCGGCCTCGCGCGCGAGGGTCATGATGCTGGCGCGGGTGATGCCCGCGAGGACCGGGAGGTACAGGGGCGGCGTGAGCACGCGCCCGGCGTATTCGATGAAGATGTTTTCGCCGGTGCCCTCGGCGACGAAGCCGTTGGCGTCCAGCATGATCGCTTCCTCGAAGCCCAGGCGCTGCGATTCGCGCTTGGCCATGATCGAGTTGACGTACTGACCGGAGATCTTGCCCTTGCTCATGGTCGCGTTGACGTGGCCGCGAATGAACGACGACACGTGGGCGCGCACGCCATTTTTGACGCCTTCGTCGCCGAGCAGCGGGCTCCACGGGAAGGTCAGGATGGCCACCTCGATCGGGTTGCCGGTGGCTCCGAGGCCAAGCGCGCCGGCGCCCACGTACACCAGCGGCCGCAGGTACGCCTCGGCGTGCTGGTTGGCGCGCAAGGTTTCGGCGCACGCGATCTCGAGCTGTTCGCGCGAAAATGGGATGTCCATGACGCAGATCTTCGACGATTCGAAGAGCCGGTCGATGTGCTCGCGCAGCCGGAAGATGGCACTGGTTCCGTCGCTGCGCTTGTAGCAGCGGACGCCTTCGAAGGCCGCGACGCCGTAGTGCAGGGTGAATGCACCCACGTGGGTTTTCGCGTCCTCGTACGGGATCAGCTTTCCGTTCATCCACACGTGGTCTGCTTTGATCATGTTTCGCCTTTGAGTCTTCGAATCTCTTCTTCGATGTCGGTGAATCCTGGGTTGGCACCCAGCGCGATCTGAAACTCGTTGATGGCATCGTCGACCCGGCCGGTTTCCGCATAGAACCGCCCGAGCGACACGCGCACCCACGGATCTTTGCCGTCGAGTGCCACGGCCTGCTTGAGTTCTGCGAGGCCCGCCTCGATGGCGTCTTGCGTGGCAGGCGATTCGCGGTAAAGCGCCCAGCCGAGGGCACCGCGGTAGCTGGCCTTGGTCGGCAGCAGCCCCACCGCATGGCGAAACGCCGAGGCCGCCTCATGGTAGCGGCGCGCGTGCAGGTGCTCGACGCCCGAGGCATAGATCTTCTCGGCGGCGGCCGACGGTGCAAGCCCCGGGAGGGGTACGCGCAGCTCTTGTTCAAGCATCGCGACGTACTGTTGCCGCGCCGCCGGATCGCCGAGCACTGCCCGCGCCTCGTCGAGGCGGTCAAAAATCTCGCGTGCAATCGCCCGCACGTCGTCCGCGCGAAAGCGAAAGCGGTCCGGGTGAAACGTCCGCGCCAGGCGTTCGTAGGCCAGTTCGACCGTGTCCGGATCGGCGCCCGCGCCCACACCGAGCACCTCGAAGTGAGTCTGCGCCGCCATCGTCTCGAGCGCGGCCGCCAGATCCTCTGGCTTGCCCTGCTCGGGCGGCAGATCGCCAAGGCCCGACGACTCGGGCGGAAAAAGCAGATCCTCCGACAGGCCAGGGCGCATGGTCCCGGCCGTGCGCCCCGGTTCGATCATCCCGGCCTCCGACATCGCCACCAGCAACAGGCGTGCCCGCGCCATCGGGATGGGCGCGCTTTCGAGAATCGCTTCGAGGCACCGGGTGCCGTCGATGCTGGCGATGAATTTTCTCTCGGCGGCGTCGCGGGTGACGTCTTGCAGACGTCGGAGCGGATCATGGCTGGGCGTCGGGTACTGCCCGGCGAAGGCCAAGAGCACGGCCTGCTGGCGTTCCTGGCTGTAGTGGCGACCGATTCCCTCCAAGATCAACGCTGCGGGCGTTTGCTTGAGGCGCACCGATTCGCCGCGCGGACGCTTGCTGTCGTTGAATGCGTAGGTGCCGACCTTCCACGAAAACAGCTCGCAGATTTTACCTTCCATCTGGAGCAGCAGCGCCCGCTGCAAGTTGTAGGGCGACAGTGCGCCCATCTGCACAAGCAGCGCACCCTGTTGCTGCATTTCTTCGCGCATGCGGCGCAGCGATTCATCGAGCGCCTTCTTCGAGATGAGCTTTTCCCTGAGTAGTACTTGCCCCAGGCACTCGCGCAGCACGTTGGAGCGCACCGACACGGGGTAGCCGTCCTGGAAGTAGACGATCTTTTTGATCGGGTCGCGCTGCGCCAGCAAGGCACCAGACCGGCGGGTGGCGTAGATGCGCTGCAAGACGCGCGCGAACGGCTGCTGATCAAACCCACCGTGCAGATCACCCGTGTGGTCCTTCGCCAGCTCGGCGGCCGCTTGTTCGACGCGCTGTCCTTCCTCTTTCTGCGCCTGGTCGGACAAGGTGTAATCGATCGAATCGTCGGCGGCGGTAGCGGATGGCACGGCCTCCGTGGGGGGCACGCGCGCGAGCAAATTTGCCAGCAGGGTGTCGAGCGATAGCGGTGCGGTCAGGTACTCCGCCGGGGCGTAGCGCCGCCGTGCTTCGGTGGCGTGGCCCTGGCCGCGAAAGCGGCTGGCGACAAAGTAGATCGGAGTTGCCTTGGTGTCGGGATCAGCGCGCAGCGCGTCCGCCACAGTGAACCCCGTGCCGTCGGAGAGGCTGGTGTCCACCACCAGCGCGTCGGGCGCGCGCACGACCAAGCTGCGCCTGGCCCAGGCCGCCTCGGCCTCCGTCGATATTTCGTAAGCAGCTTCGCGCAAGGTGTCGCCAATCTGGCGCCCCAAGTCGGGATCGCTTTGCACGACAAGCACGTAAGGAGCCATGAGGGCGGAATTTATACCGCAAAACCCCGGCACAAGGATCCGCACCGGGGCGCGTTGACGATCGTATCTCCCGCAGCTAAGTTTGATTTTTCGGCAACGAGTCGCCGCGCCGCGCGAGCAAAGGGGAAAGCGATGATGGATCGTTTCTGTGCGGGTTCTTTTGGATCCACCGGCCGCGCCACTTGGCGAGCAGGGTTTGGTTCGCTGCAGGTCGTTGGCGTGCTGCTCGTGACGATCGCTACTTTCGCAGGGGCTGGCTGCCGCAGATCGCCGCTTAGCAGCAGCGAGGAATATGTTGCTGACGACGCGGCTGTCAATGACGGGGCCCCGACCGGAGGAAGCGGCGGAGTCGGCGGCATGAGTGGTGCCGGAGGAATGGGTGGCGGCGGCGCTGGCGGCGGCGGCGCTGGTGGCGGCGGCACCTGCGGAAGCCCCATGCCCAACCCCGCGTCCGCGGGCCTTCCGAACCCCGCGTCCTACGACACCGCCACCCCGGGAGTCGTGATCGACAAAGTAACCGGCCTGATGTGGGAACGCGCGGTGACCAGCGCAACCTACAACCAAGCCGATGCGGCTACCTACTGTACGGCCCTGGGCACCGGCGGCTTCTCCAATTGGCGGCTGCCGACCCGGATCGAGCTGGTTTC
>CAYSKR010000143.1:0-12182 GCA_964431675.1 uncultured Myxococcales bacterium | reverse complement strand
TTGCAATGGGAAGCGCAAATGGGTTTGAGGTGGGCCGAGTTGCTGGCGCGCCTTCGTGCTTCCGGACGCGCGATGCCAATCAAAGACAGCCTCATCGCAGCCACCGCCTTGACCCACGGCCTCACGGTAGCCACGCGAAATCATCGTGACTTTTCAAATGCCAAGGTGCCCGTCGTGAATCCGTTCGACCATTAGGTCGCGGTGGGGTGGTACCCCGCACCCAGGTCGTGGAAATCGAGCTGGCCCTACCCCGTCGTCACGGCGCCGGAGGCTTGGGCGCGCGGAGCGGCCGCCAGAGGCCCCCGACGCCCAGGCATCCCCAGGCCCACCGCGACCATGTGATCACGGAAAGCGCCAACCACAAGGCCCAGGCCAGCATGACCAGCCTGTAGGTCAGGATCGGCACCGAGATCACCCAGGGCCGGGGCAACTCGTCCGATGTCCGGTCCTGGAACCAGTGCAGCGCCGAAGCGTGGGATCCGTTGCCGGAGATCCGCATGTCAGGCGCCTGCAGCAACCCCTGCCGCACCGCGGAGAACAGTACGGTCATCGCCACGAACACCAGCGCCACGAGCATGAGTTGGACGAGGTCGTGCACCCACGGCCTGCTCGTGCGCAGGTGGGCTCTTCAGGCAAACGAGTGGACAGCGAAACGCCGCCACCAAATCCACGTCCGTCGCCACGCCGCCACCTTTACACGACAATCTGGTAACATCGCGTTGCTATGCTGTACATGCGAGCGCCCTATTTCCACCGAATCGCTTACGCGCCAAGTCGGCTGTCTTACCTTATGACATTCTCCGCCCTGCTCATGACGATCACGAACTGTGGTGCGACACCTGACCGATGTGGCGCTGGCACACACACTACCTCAAAGATCTGCGAACCAGACGTGATGTGTGGGCCAGGAACACATGCCGTCGACAGCGTCTGTGTCCCAGACCATCCTGAGATTGTCTGCGCTGCCGGAACGCACAAGCAAAACGACATGTGTATTCCAGACTACGCCCGCGTGCGCTGTGGACCAGGGACGGTTGAGCAGAACGGCAGGTGCGTTTTAGAAGATCCTGTACGTACCTGCGGGCTTGGAACAGTCTTGCGAGGAACAACTTGCGTAAACCTGTCGATACAGCACATCCCAATGCCCTTTCAAATTGGATACGCTACGCGCAGCGTGCAGACCTTCCACGGCATATTCTCGCATAATGGTGCTGCTGTCTATGCAGTCGACTTCGTTGCCGCCCCCGGAACCCCAGTGGCGGCAGTGCGAGGCGGCCGAGTGCAAGCCCTGCGGCTCGACTCCAACATGGGCTGTGCGACATCGTCTTGTGCCAGGGATGCAAACTACCTCATCATCGACCATGGCGATGGCACCGTGGCCCGTTATTGGCACCTACAGCAGAACGGAGTCCTCGTTGGACTAGGAGACACCGTCTGTCAGGGGCAGAAGGTCGCCCTTACCGGCAACACCGGATGGTCGACCGGTCCGCACCTCCATATCGAGGTCGACGATCTCCTGGAGCAAAGCCTACCGCTGCGATTTCGAGAGATTCCTGGTGAAGTCCCCTTCGCCGGAACATTCTTCACTTCGGCCAACTCGACGCCCACCGCCTGCATGGAGCAATATTCTTTCTCTGAGTGCCCCAAGGATATATTCAGTTTTATGGGCATCGCACTGGATCCCACGATGCCCTGCGGTTTTGCCAAAAGGGACTATACGTACATGCTTGTGGGTACGTCGGTCAGCGATGCGCCGAACGTGATGATGGCTATCAAGAATCCGTCGAATGAGTGGATTCGTTCCTGCGTTGCAGTCCAAGCCGGTGGACGGTTTAGCCACAGGCTCAGGTTTTCGTCTGCAGCATTTCAGGATCAGGCCTTCTTGATGGTGGCGGCCGCCAACGATACCTGTACTGCGGCACAAGGATGGAACTCCTCGGTCCGGTTGTATCTCACCCCATAGAATGTTTTTCATGAGCCCAACGAACAGGGCAACCCGCATGGCAGCGGAATGCCGCCACCAAGTCTGCGCCCGCGCTTGACGTTCCCTGTGCCCGGGTGTAGGTCCGACCCATGGAAAAACCGGTGCGCGGAGCGATGAACCACAGTTTTCTGAGGCTGCTGTGTGGCCTGGTGCTTGGGCTGGTCGGCCTGACCGCTCAGGGTTGCGCGACGAGTGGGCCACCCGCACCAACCGGCCCCATCGAGCTCAACGGCACCAAGTGGAAGCTCCTCGTCGCGGGTGGCCGTTTCGACGGCCGCGTGGTGGAGTTCAAGAAGAAGGGCAAGGACGGCTACATCGGATCGCTCGCCGACAAGGGCCAGCGGCTGCGTGACGCGGTCGGCATCGATATCGGTCGCGAGATTTTCACGATTCGACTCAAGAAAGAAAACGAGTACGAAGGCGTGTACAAGGCGGTCGGTGCCGATGGGTCGATCTCCGATGTCGAGGTCGTGGTGTTCGTCAGCGGCAACACCATGACCTGGAACCTCGAGTCAGCGAACTGGGAACGCGTCGCCGAGTAGTTCTTACGTCGGTGCCAGGCGCGGGGCCACCTTCACCTGGCCCGCGTGCGACAGATCGGTGCCCCTGGTCGTCACCCAATACTTGGCATGCATGTTGGTTTTCTCCCACGCGGGCAGCGTCCTGGGGCGTTTGATCCAGTCGAAGAACTCGCGCGCGATCGAGGCGAAGTGCTGCTCGTGGATGGTGCGAAGCTTGTCGGGGAACGTGATCAGTAGTTCCTCGCCGCGTTCGACTGCGGCAACACCGGGAAACGTCGCCTGCAACCCGGCCATTCGCCGATGCACCGACGCGACCACCGATGCCCGGTTTTTGCCCGATACCGGCACCACGTAAAGTTCCGAGCGGCCCTTCTCGGCCCGGCCCTGCCGCACTTCGATGCGGCTTCGGTCGCCACGATAGGAGGCAAAGTGTGTGTCGCCCTGCCCGGGCGGCGGCTCCCAGTCCCAGAAAATATTGAACTTGATGTGTACGCCGCGCAGGGCGTATTGCAGGGCCGTGTTGCAGAAGTATTCGAGCTTCCCCGCACGCATGTTTTTCTTCAAGTAGTCCGGGAACGCGGATTCGCCGGTGACGCGCGCAAATTGCGCCTCGGTCATCCAGGTCGGCCAGCGCGACGCCGATCCAAGCTTGACGTCCCTGGCCGGATCGATGGGTTGTCCCGGAAACAGCGTCCACGCCGCCATGTCCACCAGGTGCGTGCCGATGTCGTTGAGCCCCTGCCCCTGCTGGTCGACGTCGAAGTACCAGGCCGGTCGGATGTTCGGTACACCGGCCACCACCTTCATCAGATGATGCACGCTCTGCATGACGACGCCCGGATCGTCAGGCGTTCCAGGCACCACCTGCCCGAACACCTCCGGATCGATGACCAGTGCCTTCTGCAAGATCGTCGTGTCCTCGTGACGCTCGGTCATGAGATCGCGAAAGATGCGCC
Source organism: uncultured Myxococcales bacterium (assembly GCA_964431675.1). GTDB lineage: Bacteria > Myxococcota_A > Polyangia > Fen-1088 > Fen-1088 > CAYSKR01. Next base: position 8,721 of record CAYSKR010000143.1, on the reverse strand, counting down.
CAGTTTTCTGCGCCAGGTCGAGCGTGGCCTTGAGCTTCGGCAGTTGCTCGGAGCGCAAGATGCACGGCTTGTCTGAAAGCACATGGAACCCGGCGCGAATAGACTCGTGGATGTAGTCGATCTTGTTCTTGTTGCGCCCAGAAATGACCACCACGTTGCCGGGGCGTTCTTTCTTCATCCGCGCCAAAAAATCGGACCCCGCATGCACTTCGATCCGCCACGCCGTGGGATCCTTGCTCCGCGTGTTGAACCGGGTCACCCGCCGCAAGTGATCGACCAGATCCATGCCCAGGGGTGCGTACACATCCGCGTCATCGGACACGTCGCGGTAGCGTGCGCCATGCACCAGCGCGGCGTGAAAATGCCCCGGATCGAGAGTCATCAGGCGGATAGATTGCTTTGCCATCGCGACCCTGGACCTTAGCAAACCTCGGCGGCGGGCAAGAACGGCCCTACCGAGCGAGTGCAGCAGAGGCCGCGTAAAAGCCCTCGCGCACACTTGCCGCTGTGCCCCATGCATGCTTGCTCCAGCGGCTCTCCATTCCGACCAGCACGCCCATCACGTTCCTCATCTGCCGCAACGCTATCGGGTGCGTTTCGGCAAGGTTGTTCTGTTCGGTCGGATCCCGCTTCTCGTCGTACAGCTCGAGGTGCCCGAGTCCCGAGTTGATCAGGCGGTAAGTGCCAGCCTTGGCGCCGCGGGTAAGCGCCCCGTTCTGGCTGAGCGCGACGCGCGGCACGGCGGCAGCCCGGTCGTCCTGGGCCAGCGCAAGCAGCGATTCGCCCTGCACCTGCGGCCCGGGCAGAAGCCCTGCGAGCTCCAGCAGCGTCGGCTCCAGATCCATCGCTTCGACATCGGTTTCGATGACCTTCCCAGGTTGCAGCAGGCCGGGGGCACGAATCATCAGCGGCACGTGAACCAGTTCCTGATGCGCCGAATGAGCATGCCCCACGCCGCCGTGCTCCCAGAACTCGTCACCGTGATCGGAGACCACCACCACGACCGACGTGTCGTACAGGCCACGTTGCTTGAGGTCGGCAATGAACCTGGCGAATTCGGAATCGCTCTGGGTGATCTCGGCGTTGTGCAAGGCTTCGAGGTAGGCCTTGTCGGTGTCGTTGACCTTGAGCTTGCCCGACTTGATCGAACCAAGCTGAATGCCCGTGAGCCCCGGCTTGATCGGCCCCTGGTACGCCGTCTTCCAGTACTTCTGCAGAAACTGCTTTTTGGGGTTGTAGATGACGTGCGGCTCGATGGTGGCCAGGTACAGGAACCAGGGCTTGTCCCGCTGCGCCGATGCATCCATCCAGGACTTCGCCGTCTTCCAGAGGTGGTCCGCACCGTTGGGCAACGACTGCCGGATGAAATTGGTGTTGTGGCTCCAGCCGCGATCAAAGCCCCACTTGTCCGAGACGTAGCCGTTCGACGAGAACAGCGCCGTGCGGTAACCCGCCTTGGCAAGCGCTTCGGGCAACAGCGGAATGTCGCGCGCCAGGCGGGCCTCATGAGCGACGGCCTTGTGTACGCTGGGATAGACGCCGGTCATGATCGATCCGTGCGAGGGCAACGACCACGTCCCGGGCACGTGGGCCCACGCAAAACGAGTGCTATCCGCAGCGAAGGCATCGTAGTTCGGGGTAGAAACCACGGTCTTTGGGTTGTAGACATGCACCTTGTCGGCGCGCAGGGTGTCGACCATCCACACGAAGATGTGGTCGAACTTTTTAACCGGTGGCCGGAGTTGCGGTGGCCCGTCCATCAGCACCTCGACCCGCGGATCCCGCCACACGACGCCACCGCCCCTGCAGACCAGATCAATGCGGACGGCGTGCCCGGCAAACTCGGCGAGATCCCAGGCACCCTCGGTCGCCGAGGCCTCCGCAGGACCAGTGAACAGGACACGCTGCGCGCCTCCATCACGGGCGGCGCGAATCGAGACTGCGACGCCCGGCGTCGCCGCGGAATACGAAACCGCCAGACGCGCGCGCGCCGGAACCGGCACGTAGTACGACAGCCGGGCAGGACCGTGGGTTGCCACGATGCGCCCGTCAGCGCCACTGGCGAACGTTGGAGTGACCGGCACGTCCGCTGGCTGCGGTGGTGCCGAACCTGCGACCGGGCCGAGTGAAAAACTCTCCAGCGCTGCGGCGCTGCGTTTGCCGCCGGGCAAAGCCGCGGCTCCGCGAAACTGCAAGCGGACACGGTTGTCACCAACTTTGACCAGCGCCGCAGGCACGGTCGCCGAAATTGTTGACCATTCGCTCGGTACTTCAATCGTCCCGGCCGACTTCTCGTTGAAAAAGATCGACACCTTCTGGCCGCGCGCAAGCGAGCGAACGCGCAAGCCAAGGCGCAGATCGCCGACCCGGTCAGCGCCGACGCCATCGCCATCAGCGTCGACGGGCACGAACAAGATCCCCGACAGACCGTTGACGAACGCGACCCGTTGTCCCGCGTCTTTTTCGCCCAGAATCCACGACGTCTTCCAGCCGCCGTCGACGAACTTGAGAAATTCGGGGCCGCCGGCGGGGGCCAACAACGTGCCCGAGGCGTGCGCGAGCACATGCACCCGGTTGGTGTAAAGGTCGACCGCGGTCGCCCAGTTTGCCGCGACCGGCGGCAAAGACGCGGGGGCACTTGGTGCGGGCACAGCGACGCTCCGCCCGCATCCTGGGGCGGTGATGATCACGAACGCGATCAACGCCCGTCGGCGCGAACACCCCGGGGTCATGGGTGCGGACGGCGGCACGAACTTGACCTCCTTACGGCGCAATCGTTGGCAAGTCGTCGCGGAAACTGCTGCCCAAAAAGCGCTGCACCGACTGGCGCGCCGCCGGAATATCCGTCGACACGAAGTGACCGTCCTTGGTGCCCTCGGGGTTGTACTGCGTCTGGCCCGCAGTGATCTTGACGCCCATGGGTAAGGCACTGCGGTTGCCCTTGGCGGGATTCTCCATGGTCTTTTCCAGCCCGAAGTCATCTTTGGGATTGGCCAGGGGTCCGACCAGCGGCAGCCCCCCTGCCTGGGCCACCGTGCGCTGAGACAACACCGGGGCGTACGAGTCGGCGGTGCCGTACACCTGCAAGACGCTGTGGGGAGCGACGCCCATGGGTGGCTCGAACATGATTCGCCGCGTGAAGTTCACCGGGTCGGCGCGCTCGACCATCATTTGCAGCAGATTCAACACCGGGTGATTCGAGTCGACCGGGGTGACTTCGTTGAGGGCGAACTGCACGCCCGCAGCGATGTTCACCGGTTGCGTCTTGCCAAGCAGCGACAGCAGCAAGGTGCCCCCCGCTCCGGTGAGCACCGTCGCGCCGTAGCCCGGCTCGTAGCCCGCAGCCACCGCCGCGGCGTTGGCGCCCTGCGAGTGACCCCACAAGCCAACCTTCTTCGGATCAAGCTTCACAGCACCGACATTGAATTTCTCCAGCGCGCGCGCGATGGCAAGCAGATCCGCAGCCGCCTGCAGGTTGTTGTCGCGGGCAGCCGCCGGGTTAAGGAAGTTGTAGACCAGTTCGGTCGACGGGCGGGTCGACACCCCCTTGCGTCGGCCGTGCAGCACGCCGTCGTAGCCCAGCATCGCCATCGGCACCGCCGCGCCACCCGCAACAGTCCCGGCGGCGTACTCCGCCGCGAGCCCTTGACCGATGTGCGATCGATAGCTGCCGCCCGTGCCGTGCCCGTAAACCACCACCGGCCACCCGCTGCCGGGCGCGGTGCCCTTGGGCACACTCAGTGCAAAACACACTTCTTCGGTGCGCTGAACCTTGGCCAACCCATCGACGATCTCGATACCGCCACCGTCCTTCGGCTCGTCGTATGGCGCAGTTCCCTTCTGGAACACCGGGATCGACACCGTCCCCTGGTACTCGTCGAACCTGTCATCGACTTCGAAACAGCCACGCTCGTGCTCCTTCCCCATCTTGCCGTCCTCGCACACCGACGTCACGCCGGGTCCACACTTGGCGAAGCCTGTGACCACTGGTGCCGGTGCCGCGCGCACCGCCACGCGCACCCTGCCCAGAACCTCTTCCACCTTTTCGGTCGTGAACACCGCCGCCACGGCGAGTTCGTCCGCTTTTACCTTCTTGTCGGCGATCCACTTGCGGAACGGCTCGTACGCCTTCCACGCGGCGGCAAGCTCCGCATCCCCGGTGGGCGGCGTTGCCACGAGCATCGCCTTGAAGTCCGCTTCCGGCTCGAACCGGGTGCCGGATTTGTCCCGGGCGGAGGTGCGAATGATCGCCGCGTACGTCTCACCGCCGCGCAGCGGAGATCCAAACGGCGCACGCAGCACCAGCGACCGCGGACAGATATAGTTGCCCCTGCCCGTGGTGCCCGACCAGGCGTGCGCGAGCTTGGGATACTGGTATTCCGGGGAGCCCGGCGTGATGTTCACGATCTGAACCACGTCTTCGCCCTTGAGCGACTCGAAATCAGGGTCGCGCGAGAAGCGAAAGAAGATCGCCTGGTTGGTGCCAAATCCCGACGACTCCGCCTCGATGAAGTCGAGGTAACGCTTGACCGGATCGAACGGCAGCAGGCGGACGCCCGGGGTCGGAAAACCCTTCATGCTGACCCGCCCGTTCTTGACCCGGATGTCGTTCGGAAACGGCAAGCGGAAGAAGTCTTCGGGTGGGCTGCTCGAGCGCGGCACCTGGAACAAAACGTGCGGGGCGACGTCGTCGACTATCGGGCACATGGCACCCGGCCACGGCTCGAGCTTCGCGAACGGCGTGCATTTCGCGGCGGAGCAAAACAGGCCGCCGCGGCACTCGGCGACCGAGGTACACGCCGCGCCCACGTCGCCACCACCAGCGGGGGCACACGTCCCAGTGAAGCCGGCTTGAACGCAGACCAGACCGTCACCGCAGTCGCCCTCGCTGCTGCAGGACTCGCCGACCAGCGCTTTTTCCCGTTGGGCGCAGGTGCCAACTTTGCAATACAGGCCCGGCAAGCACTCGGACGACAGGAAACACATCGCGCCGGAGATGCGATCCGCTCGCGGCTCGCATTTCTTTGTGGTCGTGGAACACCTCAGGCCCTGTCGGCAGTCCGCGCTCGCGCTGCAACTGCCCCCGATGCCAGCACCGGCCAGCGGGTTGGGCGGCGGCCCCTTGCCCGGCGCGTTGAAGTCCGGGAGATCGCACGCCGAAAAGCCGATGGCGAAGATCAACGAGAGGATGAATGAGACTCGAATATATCGCAGCATGGACCGGTAGAGTACACCAAGGTCATAGATCCGCGTAGCCGACCGAGAACTTGTTGTTCTGGTCGTAGATGACCTGAAAACTCTTGCGCGCATCGGCGGGAAGCAGGCTCACGAGCGTCCCCTGCCGACCGCGCTCAAAGATGAAGTACGTGCGCCTGCCCCGGTGCGACGTCAGGTAGTTCTTCAACCGATCATCGACGTCGGGCCAGTGATCGAACACCGTGCGCTCTTCCTCGGGGCCTTCGTAGATCTCGTTGCGCGTGTAGAACGTCTCGCCGCGCCAGTACATCTGGTAAGCGACGAGCTTCTCATCGGTGCCGCGGCGGTGCTTGTAGTAGGCCGCAAGGCCGTCCTTCTGCGACCAGAACGGCGCAACGTCGCGCATGAATCCATCGAGCAGAAACCAGGTGAACGCAATCGCGGCGAGTCCGAGGCCAGGCACCGCGAACCTGATCAGCCGACGCCAGGCCAGCGCCGCCGTCGTCACCGCGAACAGGCCGGTGAACACCCAGATCGGCGTCGTGAAATCCAGTTGCTCCGGCCACGGCCGCCCGCGCGGGTTGTGTACGTAGTCGTACGAGAACAACCACAGGAAGTGCTGCGAAGCGTTTTTTGCGTTCACGAGATCCTGCACGACCAGGAGCAGCAACGGCAGCCCAACCAGCGACACCACAAGGCCACGCCGCGCCTTTTTCTCGGTGATCATCTCGTCCAGAAAGCATCCGATCACGATCGCCAGGCCCGGAATGGCGGGCAGCACGTAGTGGTGAAACTTGGTCATCGAAAACGACACCACCGCGTAGGCCGCGACAAACCAAATGGCTCCAAGCCAGTAGATGCTCTGCCGCTTCAAGTCGTCCACGCGCCGCATGACCGCCGATGCCAGCGCCGCCGGTGCCAGCGCAACCCAGGGCAGCGTGGCGTAGCCAAGCTCGCGCAGGAAGTATTCGAAGCTGCCCCGATCACCGTGCCGCCCCAGCACCATCCGGCGCCAGTGATTGTCGCCGAACAGCTCGTTCCAGAACGCCGAGCCGTGACGATGGTACATCGCCTGATGCCAGGGCACCGCCACCACGGCCAGCGGGAGCAGCGCAATCGCGATGGCGGGCAAGAGCTGCGCGCGCCGCAGCCGCTTCCAGTTCCAGGTGAAGGCCAGGTACGCGACAAAAATGATCAGCGGCAAGCCCAGCCCGGCGAGGCCCTTGGCCAGCACCGCGAGGGCACACATCATCGCCGCGATGTAAAGGTACAGGGGCGCGCGATACCTGGCACGGGCCGCCAGCCAGATGAACCCGATCGAGGCCAGGTAGTACGGTGCCATCACCACCGCGCCGTACATGAGTTGTTGCCGCCCGTGCCACGGGATCTGCACCCGTAGCTGGAGCGAATCGAACACCAGTTGCGGGAGCGCCAGCAGCAAAAACACCCCGACGGTCACGTAAAACACCGCGTGGTGCGGCCACGACAGCCACCCCTGCCCGCGCCGCGGCAACTCTTCGTCCCGGTCGTCGAGCAGCGCCATCGTGCCAAGCGCGAGCGCCATCGTCATCGGACCAACGAACGGCATGTCGGTCATGGCCTGGCGCGCGATCAGGCTGAACATGGGGCAGGTTCCGGCCACCAGCGCCGACAGAAAAGCGGCACGCCGGTTAACGAAACGGGCCACCACCATGTACACCGCGAACATCGCGAGTACCGCCAGCAAACACATCGGCGTGCGCACCGCCCATTCGGCGCGGTGGCCAATCGCCATCTCACCTGGATCGCCGCCCGGGAGGCCGACCCCGGCGAGGTGCATGCCGATGCTCATCAACCAGAACGTGAGCACCGGTTTCGACCAAAAATACGCCGAGTCCCGCGGCGACCCTGCCCACCACAGGCTGATGAAATCCCCGCGCTTGGTCATCTGGCGGGCCACTTCCGAGTAGTGAGTTTCCCAGGGATCCCACAGGCCGTAGGTTCCCGCGAACGGGAGGTAAAGCAGGAGCCCGGTGAAGATGACCAGCAGCGCCGACTGCGTTTCGGTCAGCCGATCAAAGAAATTCTTGGCGGGCGGAGCCTGGGCGGCGGTGTCGCTCATGAACACACGGTCGGCAGTACGTTTATCACCCTGCCCCGGGGACGCAAAGCGCCAACCGGTATAAACTGCGCCGCGAACCCGTGCAGTCGCTCATAGAATTCATCGAACGGCCTTACATCAAGTGGGCGCTGCCCATTCCGGTGCTCCTCGCCCTCGCTCCCGTGCTCTGGTTCGTGTTCCGCGCGACGTGGAAAGATCTCGAAGACGACGCACTTGCTTGGCGGCAAGAACTGCGCGCCCGCGGCACCATCGACCTGCGGCCCGCCGTCGCATTGCTCCTCGCGGTCTTCGTGCTCACGTTGCAGGAGTATTTCGGCCGCTACACTTTCTTCGAAACGCAGGTGCTGTCCTGGCTGTACCGCACCTGCGAATCCGACCCGCAGGCGGCGCTGCATCTGCAGACCTACGGCCAGCTCTACGGCCGAATCTACTGGGGTGGCATGCGCTTTTTGACCTACGGCGCGCCACTGCTTGCGTGGCGATGGATCTTCCCCGGCGACAGCATCCTTGACATGGGCCTGCGCACCCGTGGCTTGCAGGAGCACGCCTGGATCTACGCGCTGTGCGTCGCGGTGATGATTCCCATCTTGTACGCGGTCGCGCGCCAACCCGATTTCGGCCAGTACTACCCAATTCACGGCGGAGCCGGCCGTTCGTGGCTTGATTTTTGCGCCTGGGAGGCCGCTTATCTGGCGCAGTTTCTTGGGCTCGAGGCGTTTTTTCGCGGCTTCCTGCTGCGCGCCTGTCGATCGCTCGGGATCGGTGCCATCTTCGCCATGGTGGTACCCTACGCAATGATCCACTTCGGCAAGCCGTACCACGAGGTCGCCGCAGCGCTGGTGGCTGGCACGATCCTGGGATCGCTGGCCATGAAGACGAAGAGCATCTGGGCCGGCCTTCTGGTCCACGCTTCGGTTGCCGTGTTGATGGACATCCTGGCGCTCGATCGCAAGGGCCAACTTCCGCTGCTCCTTGCTCCAGGATCGACCCGCCGGCTGGCCTTCTCGCACTGGCACGCCGCGATCTGGATTCTGTGGATTGCCGCGATGGGCCTGGTCGTGTTTTCGGCGCTCAAGCGCCGTGACCAGATCCGCACCCTCTTGTTTCCTCCAAGCTCCCCACCAGCCCCAACCGCCTGATCCGTTCGATCGGAATCCACTTGCTCCCCATCGTCACGTTGACCAAGGATCTGCGCCGCTCCATCCGGCGAGGGCACCCGTGGATCTTCAGAAAAGCCGTCGCGCCTGCGCGCGGTTCGCCGCCGGACGGTGCTGTCGTTCAAGTCCACGATCGTGGGGGCCGCAACCTCGCGATCGGGTTCTGGGACGCGTCCTCGCCCATCGCCGTGCGGGTTCTGTCGACCGGACCCTTTGTGGAAACCTCGGCCCTGGTGCGCGAAAGATTGGACGCCGCCCTCGAGCGCC
>CAYSKR010000142.1:0-15630 GCA_964431675.1 uncultured Myxococcales bacterium | reverse complement strand
GTGGGACGTTGCCGCCCTCTCGGCCGAAGTTGACGCCCAGGCCGAACGCATTCGTGCCGAGGTTGCCGCGGATCCCTTCGGACCGGGACCGGAAGGGTTTGCGGGCGGCGTCAGCTCGCTCAAACGGGACATTGCGGGCATCGGCGATCGCATCGCTTCGGTGCGCCGGGGAGCTGCGCCAGAGAAGCTCGGCCTCGTCCCCGGAAAACGCGAGTCCTTCGAGGGAGCGACGCTGGCGGCGTTTCTTCAGGGTGTACACGGTGAGGCCAATCGAAGAACGGGAATGTCGTTCGGGCTCGCGCGCGACGGCGCATTGGGTGGAAGGGCCGATCTCCGGCTCGATTTTGGGATCATGAACGACTATGACGACGTGAAACGTGGGGCGTGGGTTCAGTCCGTGTGGGTGCAGGTGCCGCTGGCCAGGGCGACCGATCTGTCGCGGCTCAAAAAGATCGAGGTGACCTTGGTGGCCGATCGCCCGCGCGCGGTTCGGATAAGTCTCGAGAGCGAGCACTACAAAGATGCGGCCGGGATCGCGAAGTTTGGCTGGACCGTCGAGGTGGGACGCGAGCCCAAAACGTTGGCCCTCGATGCGGCGCAGCTCGCGCTGCCGGTGTGGGCGATGAACAGCACCGACAAGGTGGCCGATATCCTCCGGGCAGTCGAGTCCTTGACGTTTGCCCCCGCATGCCTCGGGCGAACCGAGGAGGGCTTGCTGCCCCCCGGCACTGTTGATCGCGGATTCCTTCGGCTGGACGATTTCTTATTGGAACTCAGATAGCGGAGAGTCGGCTACGTTGACGTCGCTGGCTTTTCGCCAGCCAATAAGCCCAGTTTGCGCGAGCGTACCTTGCAGGGTACGCTCGCCTTGACCATGGGTGCGACGGACAACGGTCGGATGGTGCGCGATCTCGACGATGAGCGACAACGCCAGGGTCTGACGAAGGAACAGCTCGCGCGCAAGTGCGGCATGCTCAGCACGTCGGTGCGGCGCATCTTCTCGGCGAACGATCCCGACGTGAAGGTGTCCACCTTGAACAAGCTGGCCTCGGCGCTGGGGGCCACCCTCCAGATCAAGAAGGTGGACGTTGGCCTTGACGCGCAGCAGAGCCGCCACCTGATCAATCGTCTGCGCCGCAGAAGCCTCGCCGAGCGCCTTGCAAAGAAGAGCGGACTCGACGCTGGCGATATCGAGCACGCCCTGTTCAACCTCACCCTCACGCCGACGCAGCGGCTAGTAAGGAGGTTGCACCGTGCTCGAACCAGGCACCGCTGAAACCACCTTTCTCAAGGAGCTGCACCGGTTGCGGGTTCGATTCATGGTCGTGGGCATGTCGGCTGCGGTCATGCAGGGTTCTGACCGGGGAACGGAAGACATCGACCTGTGGTTCTCGTCGCTTTCAGATCCCAACATCGACAAAGCTGCGCGAGCGGCGGGCGGCATTTTCGCGTGGCGCGCGAGTCCGCCGATGATCTCCGGCAAGGATCTCGACAACATCGACATTGTTCGACGATGCGATGGACTGGGCACCTTCGAAGATGAGTTCAAGCATGCGCTGGAAAAGAAATTTTTCGGCGTGTCCGTCAAGGTGCTGCCGCTTGCCAGGGTGATTGTCAGCAAGGAAGCGTCCGGACGGCCCAAGGACAAGGCGGCGATTCCGTCGCTGAAAGCGACCCTCGTCGCCATCAACGCAAGCAAGATTGCTCGCGAACGGTGACCTCGACCGCCGGGCAGCGCTGCACTCGCGTGCAGCATCATCAGCTGCCATGACGATATGGGCTAGTCCGGGTTCTCGCTGACGACTGGCGCATCCGGCGCGACCGCCACCGCCGTGGGCTCCGATACCGCCTCCTGCAGCCCGTGCGTCAAGCGGGTGCGCACCCGTGCCAGCTGACGATCTTTGTACCTTGCGTGGCTGTTCTCGCCCTGCTCGTTGCGAACCGCCGCGCGCGCGTCGATGATCTGAAACTCGGTGAGGACGAAGACGACGGCACCATTTTCTTCGAACAACGGATCGCCCGGCGCGCGACACAAAAATTTGTCCATGCGCACCGGCAAGTCGGCCACGAAGTTGATGACCTTGTACGTGGGCCCGGAAAACTCGTTTTCGACCACGGGCTTCTTGTCGCCCGCGACCTGAGAGAGATCGAGCAACGTGGGCAAATGCCGCGACAGCGCGGGCGACGAGTCGATGACCCGCCGCAGATCGACCAGATCGTTCACCGACTGTCCCGGAATCACGTAGTTGAACGGCACGAGCCGCCGCACCAGTTCCCGCAGGACGAAGATCAGCTCATCCTCGGTCTGCGTGATCATGCGAAAGCGCAGGCGGTCGTACACGTCCGCCGCGATGCTCTCTTTCTTCGCCAGCAGCTTCGTGATCAAGCTGTCGGCGTGCTTGCGGCTCCACTCGAACTCGACCACCTGACAGCCCGCGCCCTTGAGTTCCTCGACGGTGCGCAGGACTTTTTCTTCGACCAGGTGAAAAATCTGGTCGGCGCTGACCGGCAACTGCGTCAGCAACTGCCGTCCCGCCAGGTGATGCAAAACGTGCATCGCCTTCAGGACGACGCACGCGTGCGTCCGGCGCTTCCCCTTTTGCGACGCCAGCAACAACAGGTCGCGCGCGGCCACGTCCTCGGCGATCTCGGGCGGGATATGCAACTCCAGGTGGCGCTCAAGATACTCGACGGCTTCATCACGCAGATCGTCGAGGCGCTGCATGTCGTCCGCGCTGGCGGGATCCATCTCGTTGAGGCGCAGAAACCGGTCGACCTCGGCGCGGTCGTTGAAATAAAGGCGATGCCAGTCGATGACCGATCCGCCACGCAACAGGTTGCGCACACCCGCGAGGTCGGCAAGCGAGAACGCCTCGAACCTCGTCTCCGCCGACATGGACGGAATGATCCGCACCGGGGTCGGCGTTCGCGACGGCACCAATGGCGGCGCTGCCGCGCCCGGCTCGTGCGTCCCTGCCTCTTGCATCTTCATGGGCACCATTGGCGCAAAGCGCGCGCGCTAGTGTAGCGCGCGATGGAAGTGGAGGCCAGAAATACCTTCACAGCCACCACCACGGCAACGCGGTTACACGGTCCGCTATGCGCAGCGGGCGCTCGCAACGGCAGATCACATAGCCGTGCGGCACACGCCGCGGTGTCTCGGCAATGAATGACAGCAGGTGGCGCGCGTCCTCGATCGAAGGCGAATCGGTCCATTTGACTTCAATGGGCACGAGGCAATCACCCGCATCATAGTCTACTTTATAATTACCTTGTTAATATAAAGTCAACTTATTGATTCGGCCACCATCATGGCCTGCTGCTGCGGCGCCCCCGCCACCAGGCAGACGCGAGAAACAGGCCGCAGGCGCCGGCAGCAGCCGTCGCCCAGCGGCGCGCGCAAGGCTGGCCGCGGCCATCGAAAACGACCGCCAGGACGACCGACACCGCGCCGAGAAAACCCCAGAGAAGTTGTTGACCGACGGCCACCAGGGCGACCGTCGTCTCGGCCAGCGAACGAATCTTGACCTCGATCTCGCCGCGGCTCGCGATCGTCAGAAAACGCCCGAGTTCCGTCGGCAACGCCAGCGCCGAAAGCGCCGCCTCGCGCCCGACCTCCAGCACGGACTCGGACCATTCCTTCTTCTCGCCCAGCAAGAACCTTTCGACGTAGGGCTGAATCACGCCCGCCGGATTCATTTCGGGATCTAGCGTGGTGCATAACCCGAGCAGCAGCAGCAGCGTGCGCTCGAGCAAGATCCACTCCTTGGGCACGTGGAACGCGTCCCGAAGCTCGGAGAGCGAGACGTTCAACGAACGCAAGTCGAGAAACGCCGCCAGCTTCTGATCGGGGACGAACTTGATGTCCTTGAGCGAGAATCCATCGAAACGAATCTGTTCGCGAAACTTCTGGTGGAAGTACTCGACCACCCGGTCGAAGACCTCTGTGTCGGCCTTGCGCGAGATGAAGCCCATCTCTTTCATGGCCAGCACGATGCCCGCGCTGTCACGGGTCAGCGCCCCGCGAAGGAACGCGATCAGACCCTTGCGCATGCCCTCGGACACCTCGGCCGTGGCACCGAAATCGAGCAACACCAGCGACGGCCCAGCGTCGGGCGTGGCACCCGGTTGGAGCAGCAGGTTCCCCGGGTGCGGATCCGCGTGGTACACGCCGTCGACGAAAATCTGCTGACAGTAAGCGTCGATGCACAGGCGCGCAGCCTGCTTGCGATCGACACCGCTGGCGGCGAGGCCCGGCAGATCGGACGCCTTGGTGCCGGTCTTCCACTCGGTCGTCAAGACGCGGCTGGTGGACTGCTCGGCCATCACGCGCGGCAACTGAATGTCGGTCCGGTGGGCGAGATTCTTGCGGATGCGCATCATCGCCTCGGCCTCGCGGCGGTAGTCGAGTTCCGCCAGCACGGCCTCGCGAATCTCGCGGTAGATCGTGTTCCACCCGTGCTCGGGCATCCACCAGCAGAGCAGCCCAAACAGCCGGCTTAGCGCTCGGAGATCGGTGCGAACGATGTCCTCGATGTCGGGGTACTGGATCTTGACCGCCACGTCCTCGCCCGAATGCAGGCGCGCCCTGTGGACCTGCCCAATCGAAGCTGCCGCCACCGGCTCGGGATCAAACGACGCAAAAATGTCGCCCGGGCCGCGACCACCAAACTCCTCGCGCACGCGCGCCTCGACATCCGCGAACGGGCGCGGCGGCACGCGATCTTGCAATCCCTGCAGCTCGACGCGGAACGCTTCGGGCAAGAAGTTGACCATGATGCTGATGAGTTGTCCCACCTTGATGAACAGACCCTGCAACGCCACCATCGCCGATTCGATCCGGCGCGCGTTGCGGCGGTGCGCTTCCTGCACCAGACGGTCGACCGTCTCCTCGGATCTGATGCGGCGCGCAGCCGCAAGCCACAAGTACGACAGCGATATCTGTGTCATCACAAGGTAAACCTTGAGCAGACGCCGCCACGGTTTTCGCAGCCCTGGTGACGGATCTAGCTCGGACACGACGGCAGCATATCGCCCTTGCACGGCGGGGTGGTAGCCTTGGTGCCATGAGCGAAGATCGAGCGAAAGACGAGCACGCGAAAAACGCCGCCGAGGCAACACCGCCGGCGGGGGAACCCCGTGCTGGCGAGAGTGACGAAGCGGCCCACGAGCGAGTCGGCATCTCGGACTTCATGCGCCGCGCTGTCCACGCCGGATTCGAGGCCGCGTCGCGGTCGAAGGACGACGTGCTGCGGGTCGCTGCCACCGAGATCCGCGCCTGGCTTGACCGCCTCGATCTCGAAGCAGAACTCGGCAAGGCGCTGGCCAAGATGGTCGTCGAGGTGAAGACCGAGATCCGCTTCCGTCCCGCCTGTGGGGGAACACCGGCCCGCGACGTGACGCACGAGGTGCGAATCAAATCCGACGGCAAGGAATGATACCTGCTGTTTGGACTCAAAGTTTCAGCGACGACAGTCGCTTCATCGTCCGGGCGAGGCTGGGTGAACGCTTCGCGGCTGCGTCTGGGCGCCACTTGTCCCGAATGAACTGTGCAAGCCGAGGGTTGTACGCCGGTCCAACCTTGCTGGTGGCACCGGGTGGCGGCACCAAATCTTCGACGATAGCCTTGTTTCGCGACGTCTTCGCGAGCGCGATCAGTTCTTCCTTGGCCTGGCGGAGGCCGTCGGGCTGCGACGGAATCTTCGACGGGACGACGCCAAGGAACATGCCCATGCGCTCGGCGTCGGCCAACAACCAGGACTCGACCTCCATGGTGGCCACGCGCAGGCGAAAGTTCGGATGGCGCGACCCGGAAAGCCAGTTCTTGATCAAGCTCGATGGACACTCGGTCGGATCGTCTTGGTCGACCAGCATGACGACATCAAGACTCTTCGCCGCCCGATTCAGATCCTTCGCCTTCGCTTGGAGGTAGGACTTTCCCTTCAACGGCAGCGCCGTGGCCGCATCCCAGGCAGCGCTACCCAACAGCCGTTGCAGCACCGCTTCGTGCAGCGCGTCCTCCATCGCCACGATCATGCGTCCGGATCAATCAAGGCGAACTGTTGCGGATCTGCCGGTCGAATGCGCGAAAGGGCAACATCGCTCACTGGAATGCCTTGCTCAAGGAGCAGTTTGGCCTCGGCAATGTCGCTGACCCGCATAACTTCGCTGCCCTCCTGGGCGGGGCGAAGCAGCAAGACTTCGCGCCCGTCAATCCCAGGGTCACTGAGCAGAGCGTCGCTGTGCGTGCTGATGAAAACCTGCCGCTTCCGGCGGCGCTGCATAGAGTGGATCATCGGGGCGATCTGCCGCGCGATGGCGTTGTTGAGAGATAGTTCGGGCTCCTCCAGCAGGAGCAGCGCGTCCTCCTCAAGCAACGACCACAAGAGCCCAACGAGTCGCAATGTTCCATCGGAGAACTGGTCTTCGCGCTGCCGCCCCGCCCCGGGACGCCAGTGTTTGTACATGACTTCCAGGTGCGGCAACCCGGTGATCTTGTCTCTGCGGAACGCCAATTCCTGGAACTGAGGTACAGCAACCCGAAGGGCTGTCTCGATGGTCGCGAGTCGACGGGCCCGAGCCTTGTCGGGTGTCCGCGCAACCCGTTCCAAGAAACCCTGTCCGAAGGGATCGTGTTCGACAACGCGTCCCTGGATCTTGTCAGCGAATTTTAGAAGTTGCGGCACGACGTGCAGATAGACGGTCTCTTCGAAGAACTTCGCCAGATCCCTAAAATCGCTATTCGCGTTGATCTGTTCCAGGGACGTCTGGGTCAGGCGCTCCTCGTCGTTACGATCATTGTTGTCCGGGCGATGCAGCACCTCCTTGTCGCGGTGCCACGCGCGCTCATGGGTTAACATCGTCCGACGAAGCCCTCGCGCTTCCTGGCGCAGACCCAGCGAGTAACGCCACTCCGGCGGAGCATCCGGATCAGCGCCCAGGTGGATCTCGATCACAACCTCCGGATCTTTGCGGGCCACCAGACTGCGGACCTTGCCAAGGCCACCCCGGTCAGCAAGCGCCTTTTGCAATCCCCCACCGTCGCGCTTGGCGATGTCTCGAAGAAAGCGGAATACATCGAGCAAGTTCGACTTCCCGGCAGCGTTGGCACCGACGATAAACTGCCGGGGACGCAGCGGAACGTCGGCTTGCTTGAAGTTCCGCCAGTTTTTGATTTTCAGTCGAGTTACGAACATCGGGCTTTGCCTCGCAGGCCGGTGGACAAGCTATCACGGCGAAACTGCACGGACTTCACCGTCGCGGCACCGCCGGGCGCAAGCCCCTGCACGCGTGCGCCGATCTGTAAGTCTTCAAGGCGGGCCATGGAATGGCACGCGCAGGGTACGCTGCGTCACTGACATACTTCAAGGACCATCGTCATCAAATCCGACGGCAAGGAATGATATAAACCGCGCCATGTCGTCGTTGACGGTCAAGCCGAAGGACAAGTGCCGGTGGGACATGGTCGCCCTCGGCGAAATCATGCTGCGCCTCTCTCCAGGCGATGGTCGCGTGCATACGGCGCGAACCTTCAACGCCTGGGAAGGCGGCGGTGAATACAACGTCGCGCGTGGTCTGCGCCGATGCTTCGGGCTCGACACCGCGGTGGTCACGGCGTTCGCCGACAACCCCGTGGGGCGGCTGCTGCAAGACTTCATCTACCAGGGCGGGGTCGACCAGTCGTACGTCCGCTGGGTCAAGTACGACGGCGTGGGACGTGACGTGCGCAACGGGCTGAATTTCACCGAGCGTGGCTTCGGCATTCGCGGCGCCGTGGGCTGCCCCGACCGCGGCAACACGGCGACGGCGCAACTGCGCCCCGGCGACGTCGACTGGGAGAATATCTTCGGCCAGGACGGCGTCCGGTGGTTCCATACCGGGGGCATCTTCGCAGCGCTGAGCGAAACCACGCCCGAGGTCGCGCGCGAGGCCATGCAAGCCGCCAAGCGCCACGGCACCATCGTGTCGTACGATCTAAACTACCGCGATTCGTTGTGGCAGGGGATCGGCGGCCAGAAGAAGGCGCAAGAGGTGAACCGCGAGTTGGCGAAATACGTCGACGTCATGATCGGCAACGAGGAAGACTTCACCGCAGCCCTCGGGTTCCAGGTCGAAGGCACGGACGAGAACTACGCGACGCTGGATCTTGTTAGTTTCAAGAAGATGATCGGCGTCGTGCGTGCCACCTATCCGAACTTCGCGGCGGTGGCCACGACGCTGCGCCATGCCAAGACCGCAACCATCAACGACTGGGGCGCGGTGTGTTCGTTTGGCGACCAGTTCTTCGCCGCCAAGACGCGCGACAACCTTGAGATCTACGATCGCGTCGGCGGCGGCGATTCGTTCGCGTCGGGCCTGATCTATGGATTCCTGACCGGCCAGGGGCCGCAATACGCCGTCGATTGCGGGGCCGCGCATGGGGCGCTTGCGATGACGACACCGGGCGACACCAGCATGGCAACGCTCGACGAGGTGGCCAAGGCCATGAAGGGTGGTAGCGCTCGCGTGCAACGCTAGCGCCGCCCGCTAAGGCAACATGGACAAGCAGGACGTTCTTGCGACCCTCAAGCGCGGCGGACTTGTTCCGATTCTGCGAACACCGACTGCGGCCGATGCGCTGGGCATTGCCGAGCTTCTGATCGCACACGGCATCACGACGGTGGAGATCCCACTGAGCGTTCCTGGCGCGATCGACGCGATCGCGGAATTCTCGCGACGCCACGGAACCAGCGCGCTGGTCGGTGCCGGCACCGTGCTCGATCCCGCGGCCGCCGAGGCGTGCCTGCGTGCGGGGGCCAGGTTCATTGTCTGTCCTGGTTTCGACGCGCCCACGGTGAAGTTTTGCAACGCCTCAGACTTGGTGGTGCTGCCTGGTGCGCTGACGCCGACGGAGATCTTGACGGCGTGGCGCGCCGGCGCGGACATGGTGAAGGTCTTTCCGGTCAGCGCCGTGGGTGGTGCAAGCTACATCCGCGCCATCAAGGCACCCTTGCCCCAAATTCCACTTTGTCCAACCGGCGGCGTCACTGCGGAAACAGCGGCCGAATTCATCCGCGCGGGCGCCTCGGCGCTCGGTGTTGCGAGTGATCTGGTCGATGTCGCGGCGCTGCACGAGGGCCGCGGCGAGGTCATCGCCCGTCGGGCGCGGCTCTACTTGGCCACGGTTGCCGAAGCGCGCGGCGCGGCTTGAGCCAAGCTGGGCAGACGCAAGGCCAGCAAGGCCACCGCCGCAAGGCCGCACGCGCCGACCAGGTAGGGGCCGCGGATGCCGACCACGACGTACAGGAATCCACCGACCAGCGGGCCGACGACGCGGGCCAGAGCACTCATCGACTGTGCCACACCCAGGGTCAGCCCCTGCACCTCTGGCCCGGCTTGCCGCGACGTGTAGCTAGACAGACTTGGGGTGTAAAGGCCGTTGCCGGCGGCAATGACCGTCGAGCCGAGCAGCAGCACGCCGACGCCGTAGCCGGGACTCAGACCCGCGAGCGCGAAGCCTGACGCCAGGATGAACAGACCGACGCGGATGATTCGCACCTCGCCGAACGCCTTGGTCAGCCGACCGATGAGGCCACCTTGCACGATCACCGCGACCAGGCCCACGAAGCCGAAGATGCGCCCCGTCTGCGCGATGTTGAGCCCAAACGCATCGAGCGTGAACAGACGAAAAGTCACTTCAAGCCCCGAGAACCAGAAAATGCCGAAAAAACTGATGGCCACGGCAACAGCGAGACCAGGAAAGCGCGCCACCTGCTTGAGCGCTGCGAGGTCGAACAGCCTGCGACGTCCGGCGCCCCCGGGCTTGCCCCGCAACTCGGGCGGCAACGACTCGGGCAGCGTCAAGGTCGCCATCACAAGGTTCACCACCGACAGTCCAGCGGCGACGAACGCCGCCAGCGCGCCCTCGCGGCCGTGGATGGGGATGCGCCCCAGTTCACCGCCAACAAACGGGCCAATGATGAAGCCGAGGCCGAAGCCCATGCCCAGCATGCCCATGCCTTTCGCGCGCGTCTCGGGCGTGGTCACGTCGGCGATGTAGGCCTGCGCCACCGCGATGTTCGACGTCGCGATGCCCGAGAACACCCGCGCCGCGAACAGCGCGAGCAGGCTCTCGGAGAAACCGAGGAACACCATGCCAACGGCGGAAGCGGCGATGCTCCACAGCAACACCGGCCGACGCCCAACCCGATCGGACAGGCGCCCCCACAACGGGATGAACAGGAATTGCATGAACGAGAACGCGGTGGCGATCACCGTGGCCACGAAGTCGCTGGCACCAAGGTCACGCGCGACGCCGGGCAAGAACGGCACGACCAGACCAAACCCGAGCAGGTCGAGAAAGACCGTGAAAAAGAGCGTTCCGAGGGAAGCCTTGCGCATCGCTAAAACCGGACAGGTTTGTCTAACACACTGGCGCCCGGGCGGGCCTGTGCGTCTGCGCGATCGGCAGAAACAGGCCGTCAAGAACCGTGTCGTACTCCGCGTCGCCCGGCGCAGACGCTGCCGTCATTCGTTCTGGCCGTCGGGTTCACCGGTGTCGCCTGCCGAGCGCTCCGCGAGCCCCCCGATGCCGTACTTTTCCAGCTTGTAGTAGAGCGCGCTGGACTTGAGTCCCAGCAGGCGGGCGGTCTCGGCCTTCACCCCACCGGCCTTGTCGTAGGCGCGCAGTACCAGTTGGCGCTCCAGATCGTCGAGCATCTCGGGCAGCGAAAGTTCGCCGGTCGGCAACGCCAGCGTGTTGCCGCCGCGGTTTTCCTTGAAAAACGCCGGCAACGCGCTTACCCCGATCGAGGTTCCGGTCGCAAACACCAGCGCCTGTTCGATGGCGTTTTCAAGTTCGCGCACGTTGCCTGGCCAGTCGTGTGCGGCCAGAGCCGCGAGCGCCGCCTCGGCGATGCCGCTCACGGCCGGGTTGATGCGGGGACCATGCTTCTTGATGAAGTGCGCAACCAGGGCCGGGATATCTTCTTTGCGCTCGCGCAGCGCAGGCACGTGGCACGGCACGACATGCAAGCGGTAGTACAGATCCTCGCGGAAGCGTCCCGCCGCCACCTCGGCCTTCAGATCCCGGTGCGTCGCCGACAAGACGCGCACATCGACCTGAATCGTTTGCTCGCCGCCCACCCGTTCGAATTGTTTTTCCTGCAACACGCGCAACAGCTTGAGCTGCAACGCCGGCGTCATGTCGCCCACCTCGTCGAGAAACAGAGTGCCGCCGTCGGCGAGCTCGAAGCGGCCGAGCTTGCGCTTGATGGCACCGGTAAATGCACCCTTCTCGTGCCCGAACAACTCTGACTCGAGCAGCGTTTCGGCAAGCGCCCCGCAGCTAACCTTCACGAACACCTTGTCGGAACGCTTCGAACGCCGATGGATGGCGCGCGCGACCAGTTCCTTCCCTGTCCCCGACTCGCCGACAATGGCGACCGAAATATCCGGTGGTGCCACCTTGTCGATGGTCTCGAACACGCACTTCATCGGCGTGGACTGTCCAGCGATCTCGTCCTTCGCGTACGGCGCCGCCGCGTCCGCGCGCAGCACCTCGACCTCGGCCTCGGCCCGCACGCGCGCCCGTTTCTCCTGCCCCAGCTCCAGCGCGCGCTCGACCTTGAGGCGCAACACCTCGGGCGCAAACGGCTTCTGCAGGAAATCGAACGCCCCCACCCGCATCGCCTCGACCGCCGTTTCGACCGTGCCGTACGCGGTCACGATCATGGTCGGGCATCCGGGATCGAGGTCGCGCACCCCCTTGACGACGTCCAGGCCACCGACGCCTTCCATTTTCAGATCGGTCACGACGAAGTCCGCGCCCTGCTGTTTCATCAGGGCAAGCCCGTCAGCGCCGGACGCCGCAACAGCAGCCTCGTGCCCCATGCGCCGCACGGTCGCCGCCATGCCCTCGCGCATGGTCTCGTTGTCGTCGATCAGGAGGATTCGCGCCATCGGTATCGCCCGGGCACAAGAATACCGCAGCAGACCCCTGGGCCCTACCCCACGTTGAGGGCAACCCAAAAGCGCGCGCCGCCCTCGGGCGCGCGCTCGACACCGACCTCGCCGCCGTGATCGCGCACGATGTCGCGCACGAACGCCAGGCCAAGTCCGGTGCCCTTCTCGCGCGTGGTGAAGAACGGCGTGAAGATCTGGTCGACGAGCTCTGCCGGGACTCCCGCGCCGCTGTCGCGCACTTCGATCACAACTTTCGCGCCGTCAGGTCGGCCTTCCAGAATGACGGTGCCGGATGGCCCCGCGGCCGTCACCGCGTTCTGGGTCAAGTTGATGATCGCCCGCCGAAGCTGGCCGCGATCCGCGCGCACCTGCAAGTCGGCGGCGTCAACCAGCACGCGCATCGCGGGTTTCGCGCCCGGACAGCAAACCTCCGCCACCTCGGCCAGCAGCGCCCGCACATCAACCGATCCAAACTCTAACGGCGGGCGGCGGGCGTACTCAAGGAACTCGGTCACCACGTGCGCGAGGTAGCCGAGCTCGCGCAGCAGGCGTCCCACCTCTTCGAGGCGAAGAGGCTGCCCGGCCAGACCCTCGCGCAGGAGCCCCGCGTACAGCTCCAGGCCACCGAGCGGATTGCGCACCTCGTGGGCGATGCCCGCCAACATCATCTGCAGGCGCTCGTCGCGCACCCGCAAGGCCTCCCGCATCTCGTCGAGCCGCGCCGCGAGCAATCCAATCTCGTCGTGGGTTTCGACCACGACGTGCGTTTGTAGATCCCCGCGCCCGATGCGCTCGGCCGCGGCCGCCAGGCGCGACACCGGACCGGTGATCCGCCGCGCCAGCAAGACCGTCGCCAGCACGACGATGCCCAGGCCCGCGAGCCCCGCCGTCAGCAGCCAGCGCCGAAAGCCCGCCAACGCGACGAAGTAATCGGCGCTGCCCTCGACCACGGCAAACCCGGCGGCGGGATTTCCGATGGCGGCGTAGGCACGCTTGTAGGGCAAGCCGTCGTTGCCCCAGAACAGCGGAGACGCGGCCGGGGCTCCTCGCGCCGCCTGCTCGATCTCGACCATGTCGGCGCCAAACTCGTGCGCCCGCGCTCCGAGCGCAATCCGCCGGTCGGTATCGCCGCGCCCCGTCAGATCTCGCGCCACCGCCACCGCGCGGCGCACGCCCAACCTGTCTTTGGCTCGCTGCAACGCACTGGCCAGATTCTTCGAGGTCAGCAGCTCCTCATCGCCCTCGCCCACCGCCGCGATCTGCTCGGGAAGAATCAGCAACGCAGCCGCCGCGGCCGCCGTTCCGAGGCGCCGCCCCAACTCATCTTCAAGCGCCCGCTGCGCAACGTCGTGGGCCAGAAAGCCAAAGCCACCCAGCACCAGAACGATCGGCCCCAACGTGGCCAACACAAGGCGTGTGCCCAGCCGACCAGGGGCCGGGGCCCGATGGACGGCCGCAGATCCTGCCGCCGTCCGGGCCATGGCCGCCGTCCTGTCGCCCGCGAGCGAGCCTAGCGCTTGCTGTACTGGAAGCGGGCGCGCGCGCCGCGCTGGCCGTACTTCTTGCGCTCTTTGGCGCGCGCGTCGCGGGTCATGTACCCGGCCTTTTTCAAGGCGGCGCGGTGCTCAGGATTCACCTTGCACAGGCAGCGCGAAATGCCATGCCGAATGGCATCGGCCTGACCCGACAACCCGCCGCCACGCACGCTGACCCAGATATCGAACTGCCCCGAGGTCTCGGTCAGTTCCAGCGCCTGCCGAAACACCATGCGCGAAGTCTCGCGGCCGAAATAATCGACCAACGTGCGGTGATTGATCTCGACCTTACCGTTGCCCGGCTGCATCCACACGCGCGCCACGGCTTCCTTGCGCCGACCGGTCGAATAAACGCTTTTTTCACTGTCGATCATGGCCACTACCTTTTAGTCGAGCGCCAGGGGCTTCGGCCCCTGGGCTGAGTGCGGGTGCTCTGCGCCCGCATACACCTTGAGCTTCTTGTAAATTCGGCGTCCGAGTGGACCCTTCGGCAACATGCCCCAGACCGCCCGCTTCACCAGGTCGGTGGGGTGACGGGTCAGCAACTGGGTCGCCGTCTTGGGCTTGAGACCGCCCGGGTACAGCGAGTGGTCGTAATAAATCTTGTCCGACCACTTCTTGCCGGTCAGCTTGATCTTGTCGGCGTTGACGACCACGACAAAGTCGCCCGCATCCTCATGAAGGGTAAACGTGGCGCGGTGCTTGCCGCGTAGAACGGACGCGATCTTGGTCGCGGCGCGACCCAACGTCCGACCCTCGACGTCGGCCACGTACCAGGCCCTCTGGAACGAGGCGGTCGCGTGGGTCGTGCCGTGATGATGGATAGCTGCTACAGGCATGAAGGTGGAGTTTTTACTCGACCCTCAGGATGGTGTCAATGACCCTCGCGTATTTGCGGGGACAGCGTTCACCCGAGGGCCAAAAGGCCGTCCCGGCGCGCCCGGTGCTCCTGATAGTTCGGATTGTAGCTTGACTGGGCCACGGCTCCGTTGTTGTAGTTTCTCCCCGTGACGAAGGTGCGTGACCAGTTGGTTGAGGAAAACATGGCCCTCGTCCACACCATCGCTCACCGGGTGCGGCGGCAGACCGGGCGGAGCACCATCGAAGTCGACGACCTGGTCGGCTACGGCTCGAAGGGTCTGCTCGAAGCCGCGGAACGCTTCAACTCGGAGGAAGGCGCCTCCTTCACGACCTTCGCTTACTACCGCATCCGCGGTGCCATGCTGGACGGCATTCGCACGATGGGCTGGTACTCGCGCGCCGACCGCGCCCGCTACCGCGCCGAAGAACGCGCGAACGAGTTGCTGCAGAACCTGAGCGAACGCGAAGCTGTGGCGCGCGCGTCGGGGCAGCCCTCCCGGTCCGAGGTGGCCACGACCCTGCAGGAGGTGTCCGACGTGCTCGCGCAGGTGTCGGCCGTACACATCACGTCCCTCGAAGCAGCGGCAGACGTTGCGGATGACAAACTCGTCCCGGCCGATGCCAGCCTCGAACTCGGCCAGATGAGCACGAAGGTCCGGGTCGCCGTCGGGCAGCTACCGGACAAGGAACGTGCGCTGCTCGAGTTGTTCTATTTCGGCGACAAGAACCTCACCGAGGCAGGGCAGGCGCTCGGACTGTCGAAGTCGTGGGCATGCCGTCTGCACACCCGGGCGGTCGGACTATTGCGGGTGGCGCTCGAAGACGCACCGCCACCCGCTTAGCGGCCGCGCAAGAATAACTTCGCAGCACCTGGCGCAACTCAGACAGAATGAAGGGCTGCTGGGTCGGCCCCGTAAGCCCAGGAAACCCCTACGCATGTAGAGTGTGGCGTGGCAGGCGCGGAGCTGCCATGCCTTGCCCCATAATGTCATACTTCGTCCCATGGGGGACGATATCTGACATTATGCGCACCTGACCCATCCCCTCATTTTCACTATAAAACTCCAAAAATTTGGGAGAAGGCTCGTTGCTGGGAAACAAGGCGGGCAAAGGCATCCATCAGCGGCGCGAGCCACTCATCCATCATCGTTGGAATGGCACCGTACCAATAGCAGCCCTGTTTAAAGAGCGAATGCGTGCGGTATCTTGCAGTGTTCGCCTTGAGCATGCGGTCGAGTCCGGTCTCTTCGGCTGCGGCACCGAGCAGTGTGAGGAGCGCCTGCGAAATGGC
>CAYSKR010000141.1:0-3869 GCA_964431675.1 uncultured Myxococcales bacterium | reverse complement strand
ACGTGTTCATCAGTGCCGTCACTCCCGCCCTCCTGACCCGCGTGTTCAGGATCGAGCCGCGCACCGCGGAACACGTCAGCATTCGACAGGCGTGCGAGGTACTTATCGACCGCTTCGTTCAGGCAGGACATGTGGCGGATGTCTCGAAGGGCCTCGCCGACACGTGGGCCGAATTGCTGCCCATCGCGCTCGAGATCGAAGACCCCTACGCAATGTATCCGTGACCGACGAAGTCGACGAGATCGACGTCTCCCGCCGCCCAGGGGCCAAGGTCACGCCGCCGAGGCCGAAGCGCACCCAAGTTCTCGCGCTATCCGGCGGCGGCTACCGCGGTCTCTATACCGCCCACTTCCTCCAGCTGATCGAAGCCCACTTCTCACTCCAGACCGCCCGGCGCTTCGACCTGTACTTCCCCGTGCACGAGGTGGGTGGCGAAACGCTGATCGATGGCGGGCTGATCGCCAACGCTCCCGAGATGCAAGGCGTGACCGAGGCCCTGTCGCTGCTTCACGCACCCTTGAGCGACATCTACGTGCTGGCGGTCGGCACCGCCGCTCGGCGGCAGGGCGCGGCGCTCACGAGCATCGGCGCGCCGTCAACGACGGCCTGGCTCATGAGCCACGGGTTGTTCGAAGGGACCCTCGCCGCACAAGAAGCGTTGTCGCGTACGCAGTGCGCACCAAGGTGTCTAGGGGTGCGTACGGTGCCCAGGTGTGCCAAAGGGTTGGTGCCAGGGTGCCTAAAGGGTTGGTGCCAAGGTGCCAAGGGTGCCAAGGTGCCAAGGGTGCCAAGGTGCCAAGGGTGCCAAGGTGCCAAGGGTGCCAGGGTGCCAAGGGTGCCAAGTGGCGATCGCACGGCTCGCGCACGTCGCTCAGCGATCCGCCCGAAACGGTCGGCGACGTAAGCCCAGTTCGAACCAAAAGGTCATGCGCCCTGGCAGGCTCAGGCTGCTACGACGCTAATGCGCGCGGCTCGCCGGGATCGAGGTTTGCTCTTAATCACGATCTCCACGTCCTGGTCAAGAGCGGTCAGCAGCGTCATCAGTCGTTCCACCGAAAAGCCGGAAAGCGGGCGACCCTCAAGCGCTGGGCCACGAGCTCGACACTCAACCATGGGCCTCCTCCAGATGCTTCAGGGTCGGCAGTTTCTTGATAGCCTTTCCGATCTTGGTTTCGGCCAGTCGCAGTTCATATAAGCCCTGAAGGTTGAGCCAGAACTCGGCGCTTGTTCCGAAGAAATGCGCCAGACGTAGCGCGGTGTCCCCGGTGATGGCGCGCTGGCGGTTCAGAATCTCCGTCACGCGATTGGTGGGCACCTTGAGCCGCCGCGCGAGTTCAGCGGCACTCATCTTCAAGGCGTCAAGTTCTTCGGCCAGATGCTCCCCCGGGTGAATTGCGATGCGTGCCATGTGTTCTCCCTAGTGGTAATCCACAATCTCCACGTTCGTCGGTCCCGGCGATTTCTCCGGCCACTCAAAGCAGATCCGCCATCGATCGTTGATCCGAATACTGTACTGGCCCTTGCGGTCGTCCTTCAAGGCTTCGAAGCGGTTGCCCGGCAATGCCGCCAGATCCTTCAGTGTCTGGGCCACCTCGACCCGGTCCAGCTTGAGCCGACACCCGCGCGACTTCCCGTATCGGTTCTTCTTTTACTCGGCCGACCGGAACGAGGCGCCGCACATCCACGCGGAGCGAGACACGCACCGAGCCAAGTTCTGGCTCGACCCCGTTCGGCTCGCCCGCAGCGGCGGTTTCGGGGCCCCGGAACTCCGAGACCTCGAACGGATTGTCATGGAAGCGCGCGCAACTACTTCAGGAGAAATGGAATGAGTGAAACCCAGGCATCCTTGCGTCGGTGGTTTAAGAGCCGCCGCTAACAATGTCCCGCTCGGGGATCAGCGGGCTCGCCGTGGCTGAGGTTGCTGAATGCCCTTCATTGTATACGCCGGACGCGCGTTCCCGACACCCTCGGCGTTCTGATGAACCTGCTGAGGGGTTTATCGGCGGGAGGGTCTGGTTCTAGACGGGTCCTGGTGAGTCGGCGCGTGAGCTAAGATGAGGCTGGGGATCGTCACATGCCGATCGAACTTCTGAAGCGCCGCTTCGACGCCGACGAATACCAAAGAATGGGACGCGCCGGCATCCTGACCGAGGACGATCGGGTCGAGCTCATCAATGGAGAGATCATCACCAGGACCCCGATTGGCCCGCGTCACAACGCCGCCGTCAATCGCGCCACTCGCGCGCTGGTCGGCGCCGTCGGCAATCAGGCGATTGTTCAGGTGCAAGGGTCCGTCCGACTCGATCTCTCGAGTGAGCCGCAGCCCGACCTGGTCCTGCTGCGGCCAGAACCCGACTTCTACGCGTCCCGCCTGCCGGGACCAGCTGACATCCTGTTGATTGTCGAGGTCGCCGAGTCGTCTCTCGACTACGACAGCGAAGTGAAAGCGAGACTGTACGCAACCGCCGGCGTGCGGGAATACTGGCTGGTCGATCTCACCACCGCCACCGTGACGCGCGCCAGCGCGCCGTCCGGAGGCGCGTATCAACGGCATCAGCAGCACCGCTCAGGCGAGTCGATCGCCCCGGACGCCCTGCCCCTATGCGGCATCCCAGTTGAAGCGCTGCTGGCGGGGACCTGACGGCCTGGCGCATTTGACAAACAGCAATCATCCTGGGTTGGCCATTCATGATGGCCGCCGGCTCCATGGTGCCTAGAGGGTGCGTACGGTGCCTAATGGTGCCAAAGGGTTGGTGCCAAGGTGCCAAGGTGCCAAGGTGCCAAGGTGCCAAGGTGCCAAGGTGCCAAGGTGCCAAGATGCCAAGGTGCCAAGGTGCCAAGGTGCCAAGTGGCGATCGCACGGCTCGCGCACGTCGGCCGCCGACCAACGCCAACTCCCCTGACACGACCCGGCGGGGTGACGCAACAACAGGGACTGACTTGCAGCCTGGTGCAACAGCATCTTCACGTAGGTCTGGTAGCGCAGTCCACGACGCCGCGCCAACGCGCGAGCCTTCTCCAGGTCCTCCAGCGGCAGCCGGATCGTGATGTTCTTGGCCGCCGCCGCCACCCGCCGGAGCGCAGGAGAATCGTTGCACCGGACGCTCCGGATGGCGTGCGGTTCGCGTGTGACGCGAAATTCCTGAGCAGCGTCGAGCTCGTCAATCTCATCACGCGCTTCGGCCCCTTGGACGTATCTTTCAAGCCCGCGGGTTTTACGGGCTACGAGGAGCTCTTCACCAACGCCATCATTTACGAGGTCGACGGCGTTTCGGTAACGGTCGCGTCGCTCGATGACGTGATCCGGTCGAAACGCGCCGCGAATCGTTCGAAGGATCGCGCGGCGCTGCCGGAGCTCGAAGCGCTCAGAGAAGAGATTCGGCGCCGGCGCTTGGCCCGGCCTACGAGGAGCGGCTCGAGAAACTCGCCCGATGAGCCCACTCGATCGAGCGATTCTCGCGGAACGCGCCGCAGCCGTTCACCGGCACCTCGACGACGCCCTGGGTGCCAGGGTGCCAAGGTGCCAAGGGTGCCAGGGTGCCAAGGGTGCCAAGGTGCCAAGGGTGCCAAGGTGCCAAGGGTGCCAAGGGTGCCAAGGGTGCCAGGTGGCGATCGCATGTCTCGCGCACTCAGCTCAGCGACCCGCTCGTCGCCGCAAGCCGACGAGCTCGTTGGCGTCATCGTCACTGAGCCCCTCGGTCGTCTTCTCGAGTAATAGTGCCGCGAGTTGCATCGGTTCGACGTTCACGCCGTTCTGCTCTCGAACCCTGGCCGTGATGGCTTCGAGCCGTCGCAGGGTTCGAGGTGCCAGCGGCAGGAGCCGCCGCTCGGTCCAGCGAGGATCGGTCGGCCGCCCGCCACCGGGCCGG
>CAYSKR010000140.1:0-15677 GCA_964431675.1 uncultured Myxococcales bacterium | reverse complement strand
CGCGAAGTTCTTCTTCGCCAGCACCTTCGTGATCGCCGCCGTCAAGGTCGTCTTCCCATGGTCCACGTGCCCGATCGTGCCCACGTTCAGGTGCGGCTTGTTGCGTAGAAATTTTTCCTTGGCCATCGCTTCTCTCCTCGGAACAGTGCCGTGCTAGTTGACGCCTCGCGCCCGTTGAACGATCCCGTCCAGCACCGCTGCGGGTACGGGCGCGTATCGAAGGAACCGCAAGGTAAACGTAGCCCGGCCCTGCGTCAATGATCGAACGTCCGTGGCGTACCCAAACATGGTCGCCAGGGGAACCTCGCTCGATATGGCCTGGGCCGATCCGCGGGTCTCAAGACCCAAAATCTTGGCCCGGCGCGCCGATAGGTGGCCTATGACCGCGCCTGAAAGCTCCGTCGGTGCAACGACCTCAAGCGCCATGACTGGCTCGAGCAAAACCACATCCGCAGCCTTCAGCGCCTGTTCGGTCGCTGCCGCCGCGGCCAACTGGAACGCCATTTCACTTGAGTCCAGCGCATGGAATGCGGCATCAAGAAGGGTGATGTGTACGCCGTCCACGGGATAACCCGCGACCGCTCCCCGGCCAAGGATGGTCCGGGCCCCGCGATCGGCAGCCTGAGCGAATTCGCGGGGCAGCGCGCTCGGCCCCACCAGATTCTCAAAACCAACCCCTCGTCCGCTCTGCACTGGGGCGAATCGCATGCGCACCTGCGCGAACTGACCTCGCCCGCCGATCATCCGATCAAACGCCCCGTCGCTTTCCGCGGTTCGGCGCAGCGTCTCGCGGTAGGCAACCTGAGGTCGCCCCACGTTCGCCTCGACATGGAACTCCCGCACCAGGCGATCGACGATGATCTCGAGGTGCAACTCCCCCATGCCCGAAATCAACGTCTGCCCGGTCTCGGGGTGGGTATGCACGGTGAAAGACGGGTCTTCGATCGCCAGACGCTGCAGAGCGCGCGCAAGCTTCTCCTGGCTTGCCTGGGTCTTTGGCTCGACGGCCACCGACATCGCGGGAGCAGGAAATTCCATCAACTCGAGAAGAACGGGTGCCGCCGGATCGCACAGGGTGTCCCCGGTGCGGGTGACGCGCAGACCAACCGCCGCCGCGATGTTGCCGCAAGAAACGCTGCGAATTTCTTCGCGGCGGTTCGCGTGCATTTGAAGGAGGCGGCCGATCTTTTCGCGCGTGCCCCGGGTAGCGTTGAACACCACCGAGCCCGACTCGACGCTTCCCGAATACACGCGAAAGTACGTCAGGGCTCCCGCGTCCGAGTCGTTGAGAATCTTGAACGCCAGGGCCGAAAAAGGCTCGCGGCTCTCGGCGCTGCGGGTGGTCCGCAAGCCATCGGGCCCTCGCCCCGCCACGGGCGGAAGATCGTCGGGTGCCGGAAGGTAATCCACCACCGCGTCGAGAAGCGGCTGTACGCCGCGGTTGCGAAACGCCGCGCCGTACAGAACCGGCACGGCCTTGCCCGCGATGGTCGCCCGCCGCAGTCCCGCCCGAAGCCGTTCCTCGCCGACATCAACCCCGTCGACGTACAGCGCAAGAATCTGGTCATCGACTTCAGCCAGGGCCTCGACCATGCGAACCCGCGCCGCCTTTGCGCCCTTCACCAGGTCCGCCGGAATCTCGCTCACCAGAAACGCGGCACCCGTCGTGTCGCCGATCCATTCCAGGGCACGCATGCGCAGCAGATCGATCACGCCTGTGAACTTGTCCTCAAGACCGAGAGGTAGTTGCACGGGGATCGGGTGCGCCTTCAGCCGTTCGCGAATCTGGAGCACACAGCGCTCCGGATCGGCTCCGAGGCGGTCGCACTTGTTGATGAACGCGATGCGTGGAACCCCATACTTGTCCGCCTGACGCCAGACGGTTTCCGACTGCGGCTCGACGCCGCCCACGGCGCAAAAAACGGCGGCCGCGCCATCGAGGACCCGCAAACAACGTTCCACCTCGACGGTGAAATCGACGTGACCCGGGGTGTCGATGATGTTGACGCGGTGATCGCGCCAGAAGCAGGTGGTGGCGGCGGCCGTGATGCTGATGCCGCGCTCTTGCTCCTGTTCCATCCAGTCCATGGCTGCGGTGCCTTCATGCACCTCGCCCATCTGGCGGCTCTTGCCCGTGTAGAACAAGATCCGCTCGGTGGTCGTGGTCTTGCCCGCATCGATATGCGCCATGATCCCGATATTTCGGGTCTGGTTGATGGAGGCTGTTCGAACCACGACTTTGATAACCCCTTGCAGCGCGCAGACGATCCGTCCCAGGGAAGAACATCCTCCCAGGCGAACCGTCAGGTCCGCTGTCAGCTAAAAATGAACTACCAGCGATAGTGCGCGAAAGCCTTGTTGGCCTCCGCCATCTTGTGCGTATCCTCCCGCTTTTTCACTGCGGCACCCTTGTTCGCCGAGGCATCGAGCAGCTCGGCGGCGAGCCTTTCTTGCATCGTCCTTCCGTCGGATCGGCCGTGGGCCGAGTAGATGATCCAGCGCATCCCCAGCGTGATGGCACGCTCCTGACGCACGTCGACCGGCACCTGATAGGTCGCGCCACCGACGCGGCGTGACTTCACCTCCAGCTTCGGCTGCACGTTGGCCAGAGCCCGATCCCAGACTTTCACGGGATCCTCTTTGGCCTTCTCGGCGACCAGGTCAAAAGCGCCGTACACAATGCGCTCAGCAACTGCTTTCTTTCCGGACTGCATCACCGTGTTGACGAACTTGGTGATCCGACGTCGCATCTCGACCGGTTGATCGGTGAACTTTGGGTCGGGGAGCAACCGTCGTTTCGGAACTTCACCTTTGCGTGGCATCGTATTTCCCTGATTCCCTTGGTTCTTCGGTCGTCGCTACGTCGTCGCTACTTGGGTCGCTTGGCGCCGTACTTGGAGCGGCCCTGGCGGCGGTTGGTAACCCCCGACGTGTCAAGGCTGCCTCGGATGATGTGGTAACGAACGCCCGGCAGATCCTTGACCCGCCCGCCGCGAATCAGCACCACCGAGTGCTCCTGAAGGTTGTGGCCCTCGCCCGGGATGTAAGTCGTCACTTCCATCCCATTGGTCAGCCGCACGCGCGCAACCTTGCGCAGCGCCGAGTTCGGCTTCTTCGGCGTCGTCGTGTAGACGCGAACACATACGCCCCGTCGCTGAGGACACGCCATCAACGCCGGCGACGCGGTCTTGCGCCGAACGGCTTGACGACCCTGTTTGACGAGCTGATTGATGGTGGGCATTGGTTATTCCGATGGGTCGATCCTGGCTTTCAGGTGCCAGGACCACCGCAGGAAGAGGGGCATTATAGGTATCGCGATCTCGAAGTCAATGGGTCTTACTCGTCGGCCGTGGCGGAAAGAACCTGCGCGGCCCCGCCAAGGAGCCGTGCATCGGGCCGGTAAGGAGAGCCTGCATCATCTGCGGGCTCCTCCGTACGCATGCTCAAACGCTTGTAAGCGCCCAGGCCGGTGCCCGCGGGAATAAGTCGCCCCATGATGACGTTTTCCTTGAGTCCGCGCAGGTAGTCCACCTTGCCGCACACGGCGGCCTCGGTGAGCACCTTGGTGGTCTCCTGGAACGACGACGCCGAGATGAAGCTTTCGGTGCTGAGCGAGGCCTTGGTGATGCCCAAGAGCAGCGGTTCGCCCTGAGCTGGCTTACCGTTGCGCGTGATGACCTTCTCGTTTTCCTCTTCGAAGATGTACTTCTCGACATGCTCGTCCACCAGGAAGCCCGTATCGCCCACGTCAATGACGCGGATGCGGCGGAGCATCTGCCGGACGATGACCTCGATGTGCTTGTCGTTGATCTTGACGCCCTGAAGCCGATAGACCTCCTGAACCTCGTCGACCATGTACTTGGCGAGCGCCTGCTCGCCCAAGACCCGCAAGATGTCGTGCGGATTCGCGGCCCCGTCCATCAGCGGCTCGCCGGCGCGAATCCGATCACCCTCGCGCACCGCGAGGTGCTTGCCCTTCGAGATAAGGTACTCCTTGGGCTCCCCCTTCTCAGGCGTGATGAGCACCTTGCGCTTGCCCTTGGTGTCCTTGCCAAAGCCCACGACACCGTCGATGTCGGCGATGACCGCGTGCTCCTTGGGCTTGCGTGCTTCGAACAGCTCGGCGACGCGCGGAAGACCACCGGTGATGTCCTTGGTCTTGGTCGTCTCGCGCGGGATGCGCGCGATGATGTCGCCGGCCGCGACGTTGTCGCCTTCAGAGACGGGAATCGTCGCGCCGACCGGCAAAAAGTAACGTGCCTCGTTTTCCGAGTTCGGAATCTTGAGCGTGTTTCCACGGTCGTCTTTCAGCGAAATCCGCGGCCGCAGATCGGCGTCCTTGGACTCCGTGACGCTCTTGCGCGACATGCCGGTGACCTCGTCGAGTTGCTCGGTCATGGTGACGCCCTCGATGACGTCGCCGAACTTCACCGAGCCAGAAACCTCGGTCAAGATCGGCACCGAGAAGGGATCCCACTCGGCCAGGAGTTGGCCTTGCTTTACCTTGGCACCCTCGCGGAAATGCAGCCGCGCCCCATAGGTCAGGCCGTAGCGCTCACGCTCGCGCCCGGTCTCGTCCTGAATCACGACCTCGCCGTGGCGATTCATGACGATGGCAAAACTCTCGCGCTGCGCGAGGGTCACGTTCTCCAGCTTGACGACGCCGTCGTAGCGCACTTCGAGTTGAGACTGCTCCGTCCGGACCTGGCCGACGCCGCCGATGTGGAACGTCCGCATCGTGAGCTGGGTTCCCGGCTCGCCGATCGACTGGGCCGAGATGACGCCCACCGCCTCGCCGATGTTGACCATGTGGCCGCGCGCCAAATCGCGGCCATAGCAGAAGCCGCAAATACCCCGGCGAGTTTCACACGTGAGAACCGAGCGGATCTTGAGCCGATCGATGCCCGCGTCCTCGACGATGCGCACCTTGTCTTCGGTTATCTCTTCACCGGATTGGACCAAGACCTCGCCGGTGTAGGGGTCGAAGATGTCTTCAAGCGACACGCGGCCAAGGATGCGGTCGCCAAGTTTCTCGATGATCTCACCGCCTTCGACCAACGCCGAGATCTCGATGCCGTCGATCGTCTGGCAGTCGTACTCCGCGATGATCGTGTCCTGCGCC
Organism: uncultured Myxococcales bacterium; assembly: GCA_964431675.1. Classification (GTDB taxonomy): domain Bacteria; phylum Myxococcota_A; class Polyangia; order Fen-1088; family Fen-1088; genus CAYSKR01. Next base: position 10,555 of record CAYSKR010000140.1, on the reverse strand, counting down.
ACGTCGACGAGACGTCGGGTCAGGTAACCCGAGTTTGCGGTCTTGAGCGCGGTGTCGGCGAGACCCTTTCGGGCACCGTGCGTCGAGATGAAGTATTGAAGGACCGAGAGCCCCTCGCGGAAATTTGTGGTGATCGGCGTCTCGATGATTTCGCCCGAAGGCTTGGCCATCAGACCACGCATGCCCGCGAGCTGGCGAATCTGCTGGGCCGAACCACGCGCGCCCGAGTCGGCCATGATGTAGATCGGGTTGAAGGACGGCGTCTTCTTCTTCTCGCCCGAGTCCTCGCTAACGATGACCTCGGATCCAATCTCGCTCATCATTTCTTCGGCGATCTGTTCCGACACTTGCGCCCAGATGTCGACGACCTTGTTGTAGCGCTCGCCGTCGGTGATCAGGCCTTCGGTGTACTGCTCCTCGATTTCCTTCACGTCCTTCTGGGCGTGCTCGAGCAGCTCAATTTTGCGCTTCGGGATTTGCATGTCGTTCATGCAGATCGAGATGCCGGCGCGTGTGGCGAAGGTGTAGCCGAGGGCGCGCAGTCGATCAGCCAGAAGGACCGTTTCCTTTTGGCCGTGCAATCGGTAGCAACCATCGATGAGGTCGCCCAGTTGCTTCTTGCCCATCACACGGTTGACGAGTTTGAAGTCGATGCCCTGCGGCAAGTTTTCGAACAACAGCACGCGGCCAACCGTGGTCAGCACCAGACCATCGGCAAGGCGCACCTTGATCGCCGCCTGAAGGTCGACCTCGCCGTGATCGTAGGCCATGCGCACCTCGATCGGTGACGCAAAGATGCCGCTGCGCCCGCCTTCGCGGTACTCGCCACGGACGAACGGCCGCTCGCGGGTCATGTAGTAAAGACCCAGAACGATGTCCTGCGACGGCAGGATGATCGGGCGTCCATTCGCTGGGCTAAGGATGTTGTTGGTCGACATCATCAGGACGCGCGCTTCCACCTGCGCTTCGAGCGACAGGGGAACATGAACGGCCATCTGGTCCCCGTCGAAGTCGGCGTTGAACGCCGTGCACACGAGCGGATGCAATTGAATCGCCTAGCCCTCGATCAGCAAGGGCTCGAACGCCTGGATGCCAAGACGGTGCAACGTCGGCGCACGGTTCAGAAGGATCGGGTGCTCCTTGATGACTTCTTCAAGGATGTCCCATACCTCAGGGCGTTCTTTTTCGACCAGCTTCTTCGCGCTCTTGATAGTGGTGACAAGGCCGCGCTGCTCCAGCTTGTTGTAGATGAACGGCTTGAACAGTTCGAGTGCCATCTTCTTGGGCAACCCGCACTGGTGCAGCTTGAGCTCCGGCCCCACCACGATGACGGATCGGCCCGAGTAGTCGACCCGCTTGCCGAGCAGGTTCTGCCGGAAACGCCCCTGCTTGCCCTTGAGCATGTCCGAGAGCGACTTGAGCGGACGCTTGTTCGGACCGGTGATGGTCTTGCCGCGACGCCCATTGTCGAACAACGCATCGACCGCCTCTTGCAGCATGCGCTTCTCGTTCCGAATGATGATCTCGGGCGCATTCAGCTCTTGCAGGCGCTTGAGCCGGTTGTTTCGGTTGATCACCCGCCGGTACAGATCGTTCAGATCCGAGGTCGCGAAACGGCCGCCGTCGAGGGGGACGAGCGGGCGAAGATCGGGCGGAATCACCGGAATAACCTCGAGCATCATCCACTCGGGACGATTGCCGGATTCGCGGAAGGCGTCGACCACCTTCAGGCGCTTGGCGGTTTTCTTGCGTTTCGCCTCGCTGGTGGCGTCCTTCATCTCCTGGCGGAGTTGCTCCGACAACTTGTGTATCTCAATCGAGTGGAGCAGATCGCGAATCGCCTCCGCACCCATCCCCGCAGAAAAGCCATCCTCGCCGAACTCCTCGACCAGCTTTGCGTACCGATCCTCGGTGACCAGCTCGCCCTGTTGCAGGCCGGTCTCTTTCGGGTCGATGACAACGTAGCACTCCGAGTACAAAACCTTTTCGAGATCCTTGAGGGTGATGTCGAGCAGGTTGCCGATGCGCGACGGCAGCGACTTCAAGAACCAAATGTGCGCCACCGGGGTGGCCAGGTTGATGTGCCCGAGGCGCTCGCGCCGGACCTTGGACTGGATGACTTCGACGCCGCACTTCTCGCACACGACGCCTCGGTGCTTCATGCGCTTGTACTTGCCGCAGTTGCACTCGTAATCCTTTACTGGGCCAAAGATCTTGGCGCAGAAAAGACCGTCGCGTTCTGGCTTGAACGTCCGGTAGTTGATGGTTTCGGGCTTCTTGACCTCGCCGTGCGACCACTCCCGGATCTTTTCCGGCGAAGAAAGCGAGATGCGGATCGCCGAAAAGAAGAGCGGATCCTTCGGCTTCTCGAAGAAGTTGAAAATGTCTTTCATGGTCATGGCGTCATCCCTTCGCTCTACTCACTTGCCGCCGCCGCTGGTGCGGCTGCGGCGGTCGTGGCCTTGGTTGCTACCTCGCGCGCCATGAGCTCCAGCGTGGTCTCCTGCTTGCGCGGTGAATTGGGATCCTCGATGAGTTCGACGTTCAAGCACAAGGACTGAAGCTCCTTGAGGAGAACGTTGAACGACTCCGGGAGGCCAGACTCTAACTTGTGCTCACCCTTGACGATGGCCTCGTACATGCGGGTCCGACCGATCACGTCGTCGGACTTGACCGTCAGGAATTCCTGCAGAGCGTAGGCAGCGCCGTAGGCCTCCATCGCCCAGACTTCCATTTCGCCAAGGCGCTGGCCACCGAACTGCGCCTTGCCGCCGAGTGGCTGCTGGGTGACGAGCGAGTACGGACCAATCGACCGCGCGTGGATCTTGTCGTCGACCAAGTGGTGCAGCTTCAGCATGTACATCACGCCCACCGTCACGTCGTGGTCGAAGGCCTCACCTGTGCGGCCGTCGAACAACGTCATCTGGCCGTTGGTCGGAATCTGTGCCTCGTTGAACAGCGCGTGGATGTCCGGCTCCTTGGCACCGTCGAAGACCGGCGTCGCGAGGTGGATCCCTTCCTTGACCGTCCGAGCCCAGGCGACGAGTCCATCGTCGTCGAGTTGATCAAGCAACTTGCCGTGGTGCTCCTCGGTGAAGACCTTCTTCAGTCTGGAGCGCAGGGCGTCGCCGCGGAATTGCTTGTCGATCATCGCGTTGATCTGCCGACCCATTTCCCGCGCACCCCAGCCCAGGTGAGTCTCGAGAATTTGTCCGACGTTCATGCGTGAAGGGACGCCCAAGGGATTGAGTACGATGTCCACCGGCGACCCGTCCGCCATGTACGGCATGTCTTCCTCGGGCAAGATCCGGGACACGACGCCCTTGTTGCCGTGGCGTCCGGCCATCTTGTCACCGACCGCCATCTTCCTCTTGATGGCCATGTACACCTTGACCATCTTGATGACGCCGGGCGGCAGCTCGTCGCCCTTGGTGATCTTGCCGATCTTGTCGCGGTAGAGCGCGTCGATGATCTTGATCTCTTCTTCTAGCTGCGTGGCCAGTTGCTGGATCTTGTCTCCCGCCTTGGCACCCTCGGTCTGAATCTCCGCCCAATATCGTGGCGGAACCTCGTCCAGCGTCGCTCCGTCGATCTTCTGTCCCTTGGCGCAAAGCACCTTGCCCTTGTCGTCGACCAGGCGCACCGCCGTTATCTTGCCCAGCAAGAGCTTGCGCATCTTGGCGTGGTACGACTCGGAGATGATGCGCATCTCGTCGCGCTGATCGGCGAGAAGTTTCTCCTTCTCCTGATCCTCGATCTCCTTGGCGCGATCATCCTTCTCGGTTCCCTTGCGCGAGAACACCCGCGCGCCGATGACGATCCCTTGCACACCCGGGGGCACCCGCAGGGAGCTGTCGCGCACATCGCCCGCCTTCTCACCGAAGATGGCTCGCAGCAGTTTCTCTTCGGGCGAAAGCTGAGTTTCGCCCTTGGGCGTGATCTTGCCGACCAGAATGTCTTGCGGCTTGACCTCGGCACCGACGCGCACGATGCCTGATTCGTCGAGATCCTTGAGCGATTCCTCGCCGACGTTGGGGATGTCGCAGGTGATCTCTTCCTTGCCGAACTTGGTGTCGCGAGCGACGCACTCGAACTCCTCGATGTGAATCGAGGTGAAGTGGTCATCCTTGACCAGGCGCTCCGACACGAGAATCGAGTCCTCGAAGTTGTAGCCACCCCACGGCATGAACGCGACCAGAATGTTTTCTCCCAGCGCCAACTCACCGCGCTCGGTGGCTGGCCCATCGGCGATGACGTCGCCCGCCTTGACCGTATCGCCCGGCTGCACGATGGGCTTCTGGTTCATGCAGGTGTTCTGATTCGACCGCTGGAACTTGACCAGGTTGTAGATGTCCGGCTTCGCCGACAGCGGATCGTTCTCTGACTCGGACGTCGAGCGAACCACGATGCGGGCGGCGTCGACCGATTCGACCACGCCGTTGCGGCGCGCAACCATGGTCACGCCCGAGTCACGGGCCACGATGCCCTCGAGGCCCGTGCCGACCAAAGGAGATCGGGTGCGGATCAGCGGCACCGCCTGGCGCTGCATGTTGGAACCCATCAGCGCGCGGTTGGCATCGTCGTTCTCAAGGAACGGGATCAACGAGGCCGCCACCGAAACCAACTGGTTCGGCGACACGTCCATCAAGGTCACGTCCTCGGGACGCGCCATCAGGAACTCACCGTTGTGACGGCAGGAGATGAGTTCGTCGGTGAACTTCCCCTTCTTGTCGAGGGCGGTGTTGGATTGGGCGATGTAGTGCCCTTCCTCTTGAAGGGCCGAATAAAACTCGACCTCGTCGTTGACCCGGCCCTCGGTCACCTTGCGGTAGGGCGTCTCGATGAACCCAAACTCGTTCACCCGGGCGTACGTCGACAGCGACGCGATGAGGCCGATGTTCGGACCTTCAGGCGTTTCAATCGGGCAAATGCGACCGTAGTGCGTCGCGTGGACGTCCCGCACCTCGAACCCTGCCCGCTCGCGGGTCAAGCCACCCGGGCCGAGCGCCGAAAGCCGACGCTTGTGCGTCACCTCGGACAACGGATTCGTCTGGTCCATGAACTGCGATAGCTGCGACGATCCGAAGTATTCCTTGACCACAGCCGAGACCGGCTTGGCGTTGATCAAGTCGTGCGGCATCAGCGTCTCAATCTCTTGCGACATGCTCATGCGCTCTTTGATGGCTCGCTCCATGCGAACGAGGCCGATGCGATACTGATTCTCCAGCAGTTCGCCAACCGCGCGGACGCGTCGATTACCAAGGTGATCGATATCGTCGATGCTGCCTTTGCCGTTCTTCAGATCGACGAGGTAACGGACCGTCTCAAGGATGTCCCGCTTGGTCAGGACCGTGTTGTCGAGCGTCTCGTCGAGCTTGAACTTATAGTTCAGCTTCAATCGGCCGACCTTCGAAAGGTCGTAGCGTTCGGGATTGAAGAACAGGTTGTTGAACAGGTTCTGCGCCGTTTCGATCGTGGGCGGATCACCCGGACGAAGGCGGCGGTAGATCTCCAGGATGGCCTCGTCGGCGGTCTGCAGCTTGTCGGCGATGAGCGTGTCCCGCAGGTACGACCCGACGTTCAGGTTGTCGATGAACAACACCTTGAACTCTGCTGTGCCGTGCTCACGCAACTCGTCGAGCTTTGCCTCCGTCAGTTCCTCGTTGCACTGCAATACCACTTCGCCCGTGGCTTCATCGATCACGTCGTGAGCGGCCACTTTGCCGACCAACTCGGCAACTTCCGCAGGCAGGCGATCAATGTTGGAATCGCGCAGGTGCTTGATCGCCTGCTTGGTGAATTTTCGGTTCTTCTTGACCAGGATGTCGCGCTTTTCCGGGTGACGCACGTCGCGGGTCGCGCGCTGTCCCGGAAGCAAGTCGTATTCGACCGACTTCGAGTACTTCTTGCCACCTTCAAGATAAACGGTTTCGGTGTCGTAATAGTAGTTGAGCAACTCTTCGGTCGCATAGCCGAGCGCACGGAGCAGCACCGTCGCGTGCAGCTTGCGGCGACGATCAATGCGCACGTACAGAAGATCCTTGGCATCGAATTCGAAATCGAGCCACGACCCACGGTACGGAATCACGCGCGCGCTGTACAGCAGCTTGCCCGACGAGTGGGTACGACCCTTGTCGTGATCGTAGAACACGCCCGGACTTCGGTGCAACTGGCTGACGACGACACGCTCGGTCCCATTGATGATAAAGGTGCCGTTGTCAGTCATCAGCGGAATCTCGCCGAAGAAGACTTCCTGCTCCTTGACGTCGCGGATCGACTGCGTTCCGGTTTCCTCGTTGCTGTCCCAGACCACCAGGCGAACCGTGACCTTGATCGGTGCTGCGAACGTCATCCCGCGCTGCCGGCACTCGTCGACGTCGTACTTCGGCTTGTCCAGGGTGTAGCTGACGAACTCGATGGACGAGGTTTCCGCGAAGTCCTTGATCGGGAAGACGCTCTTGAACACGCCCTGCAAGCCAACGTCTTCCCGCTTCTCGATCGGCACGTCCTTCTGCAGAAACTTCTCGTAGCTCTGCTTTTGAATGTCGATGAGGTTCGGGATGTCGATGATCTTGCCGATCTTGGCGAAGCTCTTGCGCGCGCGGAAATTGTTCTGAATCTGAAACGCCATCGGTACTCCTCGGTGGCCATGGGCCACCGTCAATAATCAACAGTCAACAGGCAACAGGCACGTTCGACGAAAGGCACACGTCGCCCGCAACGGATCCCCCCCCTGCGGGGCCACGTGCCCCGTCGAACACTTCACTACTTGATCTCGACCTTGGCTCCTGCCTCTTCAAGCTTCTTCTTGATGTTCTCGGCGTCCGCCTTGGAGACACCCTCTTTGATGGTCTTGGGCGCGCCGTCGACGAGATCCTTCGCCTCTTTCAGGCCAAGGTTCGTTACCTCGCGGACCGCCTTGATGGCACCGATCTTGTTGGTGCCCGCTTCCTTGAGGGTGACGGTGAACTCCGTCTGCTCGGCTACGGCGGCCACCGCGCCACCGGCCGCCGCACCGCCCGATGCGGCCACGGCCACGGGTGCCGCCTTGACGCCCCATTTTTCTTCCAGCTCCTTGGTCAAGGTGGCCATGTCCATCACGGACATCTGGGAGAGGAAATCAACAACCTGTTCTTTGCTTACGTCGGCCATGGTGAAATACCCTTTCTATCGGTTCGCTAGCTTCCCTGTTTTTCGGAAAATTCGGACTGACTAAGATGTGCTGCCATCGGCCTCTTGCTTCGCCTTCAGCAGATAAAGAAAGTTCTGCGGCGCAGCGGTGGTGAGGCGAAGGAAGTTTTGTGGCACGGCGAGCAGCGTCGCGAGGAAGGTGGCTCGCATCTCGTCTCTGCTTGGCATGGTGGACAGCGCAACCACGCCGGTCTGGTCCAAAAGGCGCCCGTCGAGGTATCCGCCCTTGATGACAAATTTCGTCTCGGCCCTGGCCATCTTTGCTGCGATCTTGGCTGGTGCCACTGCGTCGTCGAACGAAAAGGCGATCGATGTGGGCCCCGTCAACAACGGAACCAGCGCCTCCATCGCGGTCCCCTTGACCGCAAACCCTAAAAGCGCGTTCTTGACCACCCGGTACTGGCAACCGTTCGAGCGAAACTCGGCGCGCAGCTTGGTGTCCGCCTCGACCGTCAGCCCGCGGAAGTCCGCCAGGATGACGCTGTGGGCCCGGGCGAGGCTCTGCTTGAGCGCGTCGATCGTCGTATTTTTTTCGGCTCTTTCCACGGCTTTTCTCCGATTCGTTTACTGCGCTTCGTACTGTGCCATGAGTGGGGACGAGTCGACCTTGATGCCCGGTCCCATGGTCAAGGACAGGGTCACCGACCTGACATAGGTCCCCTTGGCCGACGCCGGCTTCATCCGCATCAAAGTGTCCAGCATCGCCTTGGCGTTGTCGGTGATTTTCTCGGCGCCGAACGACACCTTGCCGATGCGCGCGTGGACGATTCCCGCCTTCTCGACGCGAAACTCGAGACGACCGGCCTTGAGTTCCCGCACCGCCTTGCCCACGTCATTGGTCACCGTCCCGACCTTGGGATTCGGCATCAGACCTTTGGGTCCAAGGACGCGACCCAAGCGCCCGACCAGACCCATCATGTCCGGGGTCGCGACCATGGAGTCGAAGTCGGTCCAGTTTTCCTTTTGAATCTTTTCGACCATATCCTCGGCGCCGACCCAATCGGCCCCCGCTTCCTTGGCCTCCTTGGCCTTGTCGCTCTTCGCGATCACCAGGACACGCTGGCTCTTGCCGGTGCCGTGCGGCAAAACCACGGCACCGCGAACCATCTGGTCGGCGTGCTTGGGGTCGACGCCCAGCCGCACGGCGATGTCGACGCTCTCGTCGAACTTCGCAATCTTGGTCGCGGGCAGCAGTTTGCACGCGTCTTCAAGCGTGTACTTCTTGGTCCGATCAACCAGCTCGGTAGCTTTGCGAAACTTTTTACCCTGCTTTGACATCGTCTATTCTCGTTTCCGCTAGCGGCCTTCGACGTCCACGCCCATCGACCGCGCCGTGCCCGCGATCGAACGCATGGCGGCCTCGATGTCCGTGGTGTTGAGATCGGAAAGCTTGGTCTCGGCGATCTGACGCAATTGTTTGGCGGTGATCTTGCCCACCTTGACCTTGTTCGGCTCTTTCGAGCCCGACCCCGGCTTCTTTTGCGTCGAGATACCCAGCACCTTCTTGATCAAGATCGCGGCGGGGGGCGTCTTGGTAATGAAGCTGAAGGATCGGTCGCTGAACACCGTGATGACCACCGGAATGGCCATCTCGTCCTTCGCCTGCGCCTGAGTGCGGGCGTTGAACTGCTTGCAAAACTCCATGATGTTGACGCCGTGCTGACCGAGAGCCGGGCCGATGGGCGGCGCGGGGTTGGCCTTGCCAGCGGGAACTTGGAGCTTGATGTAACCGGTTATCTTTTTCATTTATCTATCCGTGCTTCTTATACTTTTTCAAGTTGAGCAAAGTCCAGTTCGACCGGCGTCGCGCGGCCGAAGATGGAGACGTTGACGCGCACCTTCTGCTTCTCTGGCTTTACCTCGACCACCACTCCGGCAAAATTGGCAAACGGTCCTTCGATCACGCGCACCGGTTCGGCGACGGCGAAGGTGGTCTTCGATTTGGGTCGCGTGGCACCTTCGCTGATCGCGGTGTTGATGTTGTGGATCTCGGTTTCCTTGACCGGCTGCGGATTCATCCCGCCCAGGAATCCCGTGATCTTCGGCGTGTTCTTGACCAGGTGAAACGTTTCCTGATCCAGATCCATCTGCACGAACATGTACCCTGGAAAAAACTTCCGGCGGGTCGAACGCTTCTGCCCCTTGTGCAGTTCGACGACCGTGTCGGTCGGGATCAGAACCTCGCCAAACTTGGTCGGAAGGCCGGCCTGTTTCACGCGATCGATGAGCGACAGCTTGGCCTTGTTCTCGTGTCCCGAGTAGGTGTGAACGACGTACCATTTCATCGACATGCGAATTCATTTCCCCGGAAATCAGGCCAGGAACCAGCCGGCGAGATACGCCCATACAAAATCAAAACCGCTAAGGATGAGCGCGGCGATGGCCACGGTCACGATCACCACGACCGTGGCCGCAGAAGTCTCGTTGCGAGTCGGCCACGTGACCTTCTCCAACTCGCGGGTTACCTCGACGGCGGACCCGAAGATGTTCTCGTTCTTGTAGGCCAGCGCTCCGGCCGTCACGGCCACGAACAAGGAGGCTCCGTTCACCAGCAAGTCGTTCGGCTTGGCAAAATAGCTCCAGATCCAATCTCCCGCTTTGGACAGAAGAAAGGCCCCGATCAGCGTACCGACCGCGAACATCAAATGGACGAATTTGTTGGGTCCCATGGCAAACGACGCGGGCTATGCAGGGCAGGAGGGACTCGAACCCACAACCCGCGGTTTTGGAGACCGCTGCTCTACCATTAGAGCTACTGCCCTATAGTTGCTGGGAACCCTGGGAGGGTTCCCAGTCCCTCCCGCGCTCTCGCTTCGCGTGGCATAGCCACGCTCCGCTAACGCGTTACCATTTATCACTTGGTCTCCTTGTGGTTGGTGTGCTTGCGGCAGCGCCAGCAGAACTTGGACAATGCCAGCTTTTCGGCGTTGGCGCGCTTGTTCTTCGTCGTGGAGTAGTTACGCTCCCGACAGTCCTTGCACTCAAGGGTGATGATGACTCGCGTGGCAGCCATGGCTCTATTCCTTCTTTGGCCAACTCGATGATCTTGGTGATGACGCCGGAGCCGACGGTCTAAACGCCTTCGCGAAAGGCGAATCGCAAGCCTTCTTCGGCCGCGATCGGCGTGATGAGTTCGACTTCCAGATTCACGTTGTCACCGGGCATCACCATCTCGACGCCCTCGGGCTACTGCACCAGCCCCGTCACGTCCGTCGTCCGGATGTAGATCTGCGGCCGGTTCCCCTTGAAGAACGGCGTGTGCCGTCCGCCTTCTTCTTTCGTCAGGACATACACCTCCGCCTTGAACTTCTTGTGCGGGGTGATCGAGCCCGGCTTGGCGAGAACCATGCCGCGCTCCAAATCC
>CAYSKR010000139.1:0-13354 GCA_964431675.1 uncultured Myxococcales bacterium | reverse complement strand
ACGGTCTTGTCGCTCTTGATCCCGCAGGTGTGATCACCGGCAGCGCTGACCTGGGTGAAGGTGCCCGCGGGTGGCGCGCTCTGGCCGAAGTTGTTGTTGCCCCAGCAGGCGACGGTCTTATCGCTCTTGATCCCGCAGGCGTGATCACTGCCCGCGCTGATCTGGGCGAAGGGGCCTGCGGGCGGCGTGCCGTTGTTGTGCCCCCAGCAGGCCACGGTCCCGTCGCTCTTCAACCCGCATGCGCCAAGTTTGCTCGCGCTCACCTGGGTGAATGTCCCGGCGGGCGGGATGCCTCTGCTGATACCCACGCAGACCACGGTTCCGTCGCTCTTGAGCCCGCACATGGCACCATAGCGACCCAGAGCCACCTGGGTGAATGTACCCGCGAGCGGCGTGATATTACTGCTGCCCCAGCAGACGGGGGTCCCGTCTCTCGTGAGCCAGCAGAGGCCACCGTCGCCGTCGCTGACCTGGATGAAGGTACCCGCGGGTGGCGCGCTCTGGCCGAAGTTGTTTTTGCCCCAGCAGGCGACGGTCTTATCGCTCTTGATCCCGCAGGCGTGATTGCCCCCCCCGAGGCTGCCCCCCACGCTGACCTGGGAGAAGGGGCCCGCGGGCGGCGTGCCGTAGTTGGGCCCCCAGCAGGCCACGGTCCCGTCGCTCTTGAGCCCGCAGGCACCCTCGCCGCCGGCACTGACCTGGGTGAAGGTACCCGCGGGCGGCGTGCTCTGGCCGAATGCATTATCTCCCCAGCAGGCCACGGTCCCGTCACTCTTCAACCCGCAAGTGTAGCCGGGGCCAGGGCTGACCTGGGTGAACGTGCTGCCCGGGGGTGGCGTCCCGCTGTTCAATCCCCAGCAGACCACGGTCCCGTTACTCTTCAACCCGCAGGTGTGCGCACCGCCACCGCCGACCTGGGTGAAGGTGCCCGGGGGCGGCGTGCTCTGGCCGTAGTCATTATCTCCCCAGCAGGCCACGGTCCCGTTGGTCTTGATCCCGCATGCGTGATCATAGCCCGAGCTGACCTGGGTGAAGGTACCCGCGGGCGGCGTGGTGATGCCGAATGCGTTGTAGCCCCAGCAAGCCACGGTCCCGTTGCTCTTGAGACCGCAGTTGGAGGATTTACGGGCGCTGATCTGAGTGAACGTGCTGCCCGGGGGTGGCGTGCTCTGGCCCGAGCCGTTGTCACCCCAGCAGGCGACGGTTCCGTCGCTCTTGAGCACGCAAGTGTGATCACCGCCCACGCTCACGGCGCTCAGTTTCGCCCCAACGGGGATGGCATCGGGGGGGGCCGGCATCGCATCGCTGCCTTCGATGGCATCCGGTGGCGCTGTTTCGACGGGCGCCGGGATGGCATCGGAGGGGGCGGGCATCGCGTCGCCGCTTTTGATGGCATCCGGTGGCGCTGTTTCGGCGGGTGCCGGGATGGCATCGGACACCGCCGACATCGCATCGCTGCCTTCGATGGCAGTAGCGCCCCCTCGCTGCCCACAGCCCGTCACGGCTACCAGAGCAGCGATCATCAGGTCGGCAGCGCGCGGCAGGGTGCGCCAGGACATGGCTTCAAGCAACGTTGTTGATGTTGATCTTCGCATGGTGTGACTCCTGTTCTTGAACCTTGGCCCGGCAGGCCGACGCGCGGGCACGATGCAACGCACGCGCGTCAGCCTCATGCTCCTGGTGCCGCTTGTAAAGTTAAAGTTTTAGATCTAGTCATTAGAAAAACTAATGGATTCCTACATTGCGCCCGCGTTGATCCATGATCGGATCATGGCGCGCTCGGTCTCTGTCATGGTCGAGTGGAGTGCATCCCGTACGTAGCACCTGGGTAGGAAATACAGCATGCTCGCATCTGGGTTGAAGGGACGCACGCGGCGCAAGTCGGAGAACGCGAGGCCCTGGGCGACCTTCGCACAGAGCTCGATCCAGCGACTCTTCACGGGGACATTCACGAGGTTCCTCAAGGCCGTCGGGGCGTCGGGCATGACCAGTGCGCTCCACCTCGCATCGGCACCGTGGCAACTCGTGCAGCGAGGCACGAGGATCGTTTCATAGATCGTCTCGAACGTGGGGGCCGACGTGTCGCCGACCGTCGCGACCGCGACGTCTGTAGGGCGCGCATCGACCGCCGGGCCCGTTGCGTCCATCGTCTCGAACGTGGTGGCCGACGTGTCGCCGACCGTCGCGACCGCGACGTCTGTGGGGCGCGCATCGACCGCCGGGCCCGTTGCGTCCGAGGTGCCGCCTGTCCCGCCGGTGCTTGTGCTGCCGCCCGCACCGCCGGTGCCCTTATTTCCACCCTCCTCGGCGCATCCGCACAAACCAAGAAGAAGACCCGCAATCACCGCATTACGTATTGTCATTGATGGCTCCATAATTTACGTGTTTTCCTGACCTGTTTTCAATCCTCATGCTCCTGGTGCCGCTTGTAAAGTTAAAGTTTTAGATCTAGTCATTAGAAAAACTAATGGATCTCTACATCGACAGCGATCGGCTCCAGGCGTTCGCAGTGGCTGCCTCGGGCGAGACGTTCGCAAGATCTGCTCGCGCCATTGGGATCACGCAGTCCGCCCTCTCGCAGCGCATCGCAAAGCTCGAGGTTGACCTTGGCGTCACGTTGTTCATGCGCGAGCGTAGGGGTCTGCGACTGACGGCAGAAGGCGAGACGTTGCGGCGCTACTGCCGGACACATGACGGCCTTGAGCGGGAAATGCTCCAGGGTCTCATGCGCAGCACCGGGACGGTCAAAGGCTTTGCGGGCGTGCTCCGCATCGCAGGATTCTCTTCCGTCATGCAGTCGGTGGTCTTACCGGCGCTGACACCCATGGTTCAGGCGTCCCCGCGCCTCGTCGTCCACGCAGCCACGCGCGAGGTTCGCGATCTGCCGGACTTGCTTCGATCGGGCGAGGCGGATTTCATACTGGTGGATCGCAAGCTCGATTCTCCTGGCCTACGAACCGAACGCCTTGGCGAGGAACATTACGTTCTGGTGGAGTCGACGAGAAGCCCTGTGCAAGCTGACCGTTTGCTCGACCACGACCCAGAGGATACGACCACCGCGCAGTTCTTCCGGCTGAACCGCAAGCATTTCGCGTCAGAGCAGCGTTCGTTTCTTGACGACATCTACGGCCTACGCGCAGGAGCCCTGGCAGGCTGGGGCAGAGCGGTGCTTCCGAAACACCTCGTGCGGGGGGTGACGGGCTTGCGCGTGGTCCCCGGCTATCGCGTGCTTGTCTTGCCGGTCATTCTTCACTACTGGGAACAGCCTTTTTATACGGCGGTACATCGAGAGACCATTCGTATTCTCGTGTCCCAATGCCCAGCAAGACTTCGGGCAGGTTAGATATTTGGTAACCGTTCACATGGGGGGACAGCCCGGCGCCATGCCCTTCCAGCTCCGTCCCGTCGCTGTATGGCGCCTCTGCGTCCCCCCAAACCCCCGCTCGGTGCCCCGGCAAAGCCGCGCCGCCGAGCCACTTTCTCCGACGGGATTCGGTCATGGGCGTGAACGGTTACGATATTTGGTCCCGCCGCAGTCGCCTCGGACCAGTCGACGCCCAGCGCTGTGTCTTGCCCCGCGCGGTCAGGCGCGCGATTGGTGCATCGCCTTGCGAACGGCGGATACGCCAAGGGCCAGCACCGGCAGGGCACCGAGCGCGCCCGCCGAGACGCCGACCGTGGCACCGATCGAAAGCGAAAGCACGGCCGCGAGCAATCGAACCGGCAGTCCCTGCACGCGCGCCGCCTCCGGATCGAAAGTGGCGAAGGTCAGGCCGCGGTACCACCACAGGTGCAGGCCCAGCACCGTGGCACCGACGCCGAGCACGAGCGCAAGGTCGAGTGGTCGCACCAAAACGGCGGAACCAAACAGGATCGACTGGATGTCGTGGGCCGCTTGAGAAATGTGATCGCCGATCAAGATGGTCAGGCCACCGGACGCGGCGAAGGCGAAGCCCAGCAGGATCTCGCGTGGCAACTTCAGTTTGCGCGCATCCACGGCGAGCAGCAGCGTCGAGCCCAGCGCCAGCACGACGGCGCCCACGAGGGGGTCCATCGAGATGTGCCAGTGAATCTCGGCGTAAAAGGCGATTGCGATGCCGAGGCCAGCGGACTGTGTGACGCCCGCACTGACGAAGACCATGCGGCGGAGCACGATGTAGACGCCCAGGAATCCCAGGACTGCGCCGGCCGCGACCGCGCACAGGATGGGGTCGCGGAACAGCTCCCAGCCGCCGAAAAAGATCTCCCAGGTGGGAGCGTCACCGTGCATGGGGGCCACCCATCTCGCCGTACTGGCGCTGGAAACCCGGGGTTGAGAAGACTTGCGCGGGGGGATCCGACACGACCGCGCCACCTTCGCGATCGAGGAACAACACTGGTCTTGGACAGCGTCAATTAGATCGCCTGGATATTGAATCCGGTGCGGTGCGGATCGTGGGCGCCAGATTGCAGCGTCCCGAGATCGGCGCCCGCCGACGAGGCTGCCAGCCCGAAGTCGCCGATGAGAGAAATATCGGGCAGCGCCGAGCTGATCGGCGTCGGGCTCTGGGCGAACAAAGGCAACAGCGCGGAATACAGCGCGGGGGCGAGCATCATTGCGGGCCCGAGTGTAACCGCCTTCGGCCAGACGGGGTATGACGTGCGTCACGAGCGGCTCCATAGTATCCATGCAGTATCCATGCGTAGAATATCCACTAAACGAGGATAACTATGCGTACCTAATCAATAATATATATGCTATAATCTATGCGTTATTCATGCAGACATGGCCGACACGCCCGCAAGACGACCAGCTCCAGGACGAGCTCGTGCGTTACCTCGCGCGCGGTCCCACCGGCGCGGAGGACGCGAGGGCCCACCTTGGGCTCAGCCAGTCTGCATTCTCACGTCGAGTGGCGCGCGACCGACGACGCATTCTGGTGGTGGGGGCCGCGCGGGCCACGCGTTATTGCCTCCGCCGGGAGATTTCCGGCGTCGGTTTCGACGCGCCAATCTACGTCATCGATGAACGGGGCGAATCTCACGCGGTGGCCGTCCTGCATGCCATCAGACCGCAGGGTTTCTACGTCGAGAGCCTCGATCGTGATGTCGAAGCTGGTTGCTTTGAAGATCTCCCGTACTTTCTGCACGACCTTCGACCTTCGGGGTTCCTGGGCCGCTTGATTCCACGGCGGCATCCAGAGCTGGGTCTTCCAGGCGACGTCCAACATTGGACGGGCGACCAGTGTTTGGCCTACCTCACCCAGCATGGCTGGAATCTGTCTGGCAATCTGATCGTAGGGGACGCCGCATTTCGCGCGCACCTGCTCGACGCGCGCACCCGGACCGAGCACGGCACCCCGGCCCGACGGCGCGCCAGATACCTCAAATTGGCCAACGACGTGTTGCAGTCAGGCCCGCCAGGATCGTCGGTGGCAGGGGAGCAGCCGAAATTTCTGACCACGCGCATGCCCGGGCCGACCGATGTCCTGGTGAAATTCTCACCGGCCGGCGCGGATGCGGCAAGTCGTCGCGTCGCCGATTTGCTCGTGGCGGAGCACCTCGTGCATGAGACGTTGCGCGCGCATGGACGCCAGAGCGCCCGATCGCAGATCCTACATTCGGGAGGGCACACGTTCTTTGAGGTCGAGCGGTTCGATCGTGTTGTCGGCCCCGCCCGCGGGCGAAGGGGCATGCTGTCGATGTTTGCTCTCGACGCCCAGTTCGTTGGGCACCTCGTGAGCTGGATCGGCACGGCCAGAGAATTGCTCGCGCAGGGGCGCATCGATCAAGCGACGCTGGAAGAGATTGCCTGGCGTGGCCTGTTCGGCCGCCTCATCGCGGACGTGGACATGCACCAGGGCAATCTGTCGTTTTTCATGAGCGGCACCCGGATCGCCGGGCTAACACCCGTGTACGACATGTCGCCCACCAAGTACGTCCCCCGCCACGGTCACGTGCCTCAGGAGCCGATGGCGATTCCGCTGCCCGAGGTGTGGGAGGGTTCGATGTGGAGCGACGCCTGCAGCGCGGCGATCGCGTTCTGGATGGCCGTGGCTGAGCACACCGACGTTTCCCGGCCATTCCGGCGCATCGCCGCCGAGAACCAGCGGGCAGTCAAGGCGGGGATCACCGCGGACCGTCGCCTGCCGATGCGACGATCCTAGGCTCCGCGCGCCTGCTCGAATGAAGTGATCGCCGATTCTTGCTGGCGCAGGAATTCCAGTTCGTCGATGCCGTTCATCAGGCAGAAACGGGCGAAGGCCTCGACGGGGAACTTCACCTTCGTGCCGTCCCGAAGCGCGAGGGTGGTGTCTTCGAGCGACACTGTCACCGACATCCCGGGCGTTGACAGCAGCTTCTTGTGCGTCGCCGCGTCGACGACAATCGGCAAAAGGCCGTTTTTCAGTGCGTTGCCGCGAAAGATGTCGGCGACGCTGGTGCTGACGACCGCGCGAAAGCCGAAGTCGGTGAGCGCCCAGGGCGCGTGTTCACGCGACGATCCGCAGCCGAAGTTGTCGCCCGCGACCAACACGGACGCGCCCGTCGCCTCTGGCCGGTTAAGTTCGAACGTCGGCACGGCAGCCCCGGCGGCGTCGTAGCGCCAATCGGCGAACAGTTGCTTGCCAAGGCCCTGCTTCGAGGTCGTCTTGAGAAAACGCGCCGGGATGATCTGATCGGTGTCGATGTTGTCCGACGGCAGGACGACGGTCTTGGCGGTGAAGGTTCGGATGGGTTCCATGGTTAGCCTTGTGCAGGGAGGAGTGGTCGGGGGTCGGAAACTTGCCCCGTGACGGCGGCGGCCGCGGCGGTGAGCGGGCTGGCGAGGAACGTGCGGCCACCCTTGCCCTGGCGGCCCTCGAAGTTGCGGTTCGAGGTGCTGACGGCGTACTGGCCGGGCTTCAACTGGTCGCCGTTCATGGCTATGCACATTGAACAACCCGCCTCGCGCCATTCAGCACCGGCATCGAGAAAGACGCGGTCGAGACCCTCGGCCTCGGCGGTGGCCTTGATTTGCTGCGAACCCGGAACGACGAGCGCACGCACCCCCGGGGCCACCTTGCGACCGGCAAAGATGCGCGCCGCCGAGCGAAGATCGGAGAGGCGCGAGTTCGTGCAGCTACCGATGAAGACCACGTCGATCTTCTGACCGAGGAGAGGTTTTGACGGTTGCAGGCCCATGTACGCCAGCGCCTTTTCGTCGGAGATGTTCCTCGGCGCAGGCACCAACGAGGTGATCGGGATGCCCATGCCCGGGTTGGTGCCGTACGTGATCATCGGCCCAACCGCAGCGCCATCGAGTCGCAACGTCCGATCGAACGGCGCGCCGACGTCGCCGGGCAGGCTGCGCCATTTGGTTAGCGCCTTGTCCCACTCGGCACCCTTGGGCGCACGCGGCTTGTCGGCCAGGTACTCGAACGTCGTGTCGTCGGGCGCGATGAGGCCCGCGCGTGCTCCGGCCTCGATGCTCATGTTGCACACGGTCATCCGCTCTTCCATCGACAGGGCGCGGATGGCCGAGCCTCGGTACTCGAAGACGTGGCCCGTGCCGCCGCCGATGCCCAGTTCCGCGATGACCGTCAGGATCACGTCCTTCGCCGTCACTCCGGGGCCGAGCTTGCCGTCGATCTCGATTGCCATCGTCTTCGCCTTGCTCTGCAGCAGGCTTTGCGTGGCCAGGACATGAGCGACTTCGCTGGTGCCGATGCCGAACGCGAGCGCACCGAAGGCGCCGTGGGTGCTGGTGTGGCTGTCGCCGCAGACGATGGTCATTCCGGGTTGGGTGAATCCCATCTCGGGTCCAACCACGTGGACGATGCCCTGCCGTGGGCTGCCAAGTGAAAACAGCTCGACGCCGAAGTCCTTGCAGTTGCTCTCGAGCTGCGCGATCTGGGTCGCGGCTTGCTGGTCGAGTATCGGAATCTTGCCGTCGGTGCCGCGCGGAGTCGTCGGGGTCGAGTGGTCCATCGTGGCGACCGTTCGCTCGGGGCGGCGCACCTTGAGTCCTCGCTCGCGCAGAACGGTGAAGGCCTGCGGCGACGTGACCTCGTGGACGAGGTGCAAGTCGATGTACACGATGGCGGGGGTGTCGGCGGTTGCCGCCTGCACCACGTGGGCGTCCCAGATTTTTTCGAACAGGGTTTTCATGATCTGCAACCACTGTGGCGCGCGCTGGCTTGCAGATCCAGTGACATTTCGACGTTGAATAGTTAAGCTACACTTAACAATGCTCGATCCCGCGCTGTTGCCCGCGTTGCACGATGCCCTGGTGGTGGCGCAGACCTCGTCGGTCGGGGTTGCCGCGCAACGCTTGCACAAGACGCCCTCGGCCATCTCGCAGCAACTTCGCCGGCTGTCGGACCGCTTCGGCGTGGCGCTGTTCGAAAAAGTCGGGCGCCAGATTCGGCCAAGCCCCGCGGGCGAGGCCGTGCTCGGCGCGCTGACCCGCGTGTTCGACGAGGCGGATTCGCTGGGCACGGTGCTCGAAAGCCTGCGCGGCGGTCGCGTGCCCACATTGCGGGTGGCGGCCGGCGACTACCTCGGCGAGGCGCTGCTGATTCCGGTGATTCGCGCGCTCGCCCGCGAGCGCATGGCGCTGCACTACGAGATCACCACCACGCATTCGCTGGCGGCCGCGCGCCTGGTGACCGAAGGGCAGGCCGACGTCGCCATCGTCAGCACCGATCGCGATTTGCGGCCCGACGAGACGCCGCTGTTCGCGCAGGGCTTCTTCTGGGTGGCACCGCGGCGTGCGCCGGGGACGCGACGAGGCACCGCGCGGTCGATGATCGCTCGCCTCGCCAGGGAGCCGGTGTTGCGCCTGTCACCCGGTAGCCGCGGCCGCCGCATGTTCGACGAGTACCTTGGCCGCATCGGCGTTCATCCGGCCTCGACCATCGATCTGCCCAGCGTGTCGTTGATGATCTCGTACGCGTCGCAGGGTCTGGGCATCGGCCTATTGCCCGGTGTCGCCGCCCTGCCGCTCGACCGAAAGCGCGTCGTGGTCGAGCGCGCCGACGTGCCCGCGGTCGATGTTCGGCTCATGGTGCGCCCATCGCTTCAACGCGAGGCCCCCGTGGTGCGATTTCTCGATCGGCTGGCCAGCGTGGCCCAGCGGATCGGCGAGCGCATGTCGGCGTGACGATCAGGTTGCGGTCGCCGCGCGGGCCAGCGGCAATTCCAGCGCGTCGGCCAGTGCCTCGCACGAGGCGTCGATGATGTTTTGCGACACGCCGATGGTGCTCCATCGCTCGGCGCCGTGCGACGATTCGATGAGGACGCGCGTGCTGGCACCGGTCGCCGCCTCGGGATCCAGGATGCGCACCTTGAAGTCGCACAGGTGCACGTCCTTGAGAACCGGGAAGTGGGGATCGAGCGCCTTGTGAAAGGCCTGGTCGAGCGCGTGCACGGGGCCTGAGCCCTCGGCGACGGTGTGAACGACTTCGCCCGCCACGCGCAACTTCACGGTGGCCTCGACGAACATCGAATTGCCGCGTCGCCGATCAGAGATCACGACCACGTCGAGGAGCTCGAACGGCGGCGTGTAGCCTGGGCGCAACCGCCGCACCAGCAAATCGAACGAGCCCTCGGCCGCCTCGAACTGGTAGCCGCGGCTTTCGAGATCCTTCACCCGCGCCAGCACGTCTTTCTCCATGCCGCGCGCGTCGGTACCGAGCGCGGTGGTGACCGCGCGGATGTTGCTGCGACCCGACAGTTCGGACACGACGATCTTGCGCTGGTTCCCGACGCGCTCCGGCGCGACGTGCTCATAGCTGTGGGTGATCTTTTCGACCGCGGCGACGTGCATCCCGCCTTTGTGGGCGAACGCCGACGCGCCGACGTACGGGGCGTGTTGCCGTGGACGGATGTTGGCGATCTCGCTGATTTTTCGCGACAGCTCGGTCAGGCGGGCCAGGTTTTCTTCCGGCACGCAGCGTCGGCCCATCTTCATCTGCAGGGCAGGGATGATCGAGATGAGGTTGGCGTTGCCGCAACGCTCGCCCCAGCCGTTGATGGTCCCTTGCACTTGCGTGACGCCCGCTTCGACAGCGGCGAGCGCGTTGGCCACCGCCAGATCGCTGTCGTTGTGCGTGTGGATGCCAAGCGGGGTGGGCACCGCGGCCTGCACCGCCGCCACGACTTCCTTGATCGTGCTCGGCAGGCTGCCGCCGTTGGTGTCGCACAGACACAGCCACGCTGCACCGGCGCCCGCTGCTGCTTTCAAGGTCGCCAGCGCGTACTCGGGATTGGCGCGGAAGCCGTCGAAGAAGTGCTCGGCGTCGTAGACCAACTCCTTGCCCGCCTGGCGCAGAAAACCGACGCTGTCCGCGATCATCGCCAGGTTTTCCTCCGGCGTCGTGCCCAGAACTTCGATCACGTGCAGCAGCCACGACTTACCCACCAGGCACACGGTCGGCGTGCCTGCGTCGGCGAGTGCCTGCAGGTTCGCATCCCCTTGGGTGCTTCCCCCCGCCCGGCGGGTCATGCCGAACGCGGTCAGCTTGGCGTGCTGGAGCGAAAGTTCGGTCTTCGCGCGACGGAAAAAATCCACGTCCTTGGGGTTCGACCCGGGGTAGCCGCCCTCGATAAAATGAATGCCGAACGCGTCAAGGGTGCGGGCGATTTTCAGCTTGTCATCGACGGTGAGCGAGAGCCCTTCGCTCTGCGTCCCGTCGCGGAGGGTGGTGTCGAAAAGATGTATCTGCATGGCCGAACCCGCCAGTGTAGGGCAGGCTTCTCCCCATCGCCACCCGGCGCAGGGCCCAACCTCACGCGCCGAGGATGCGGCGAACGGTGTCGCGCACGCTGCCGTATTCGTTGGGCACCGAGATGGGGCGGTTCACGTACTTTGAACTCGGCACCCCAGGCAGTGCACCTTCGTGGTACGCGACCTTGAAGTCGGTGAACTTCAGACCGTTGGCGGTGCTGATGACGACCACCGTGTCGCTCTTCTTGATGGTGTCGGTGGCGACCAGCTTCTCGAGCGCCGCGAGCGCGACGCCGGTGTGCGGGCAATTGAACATGCCGGTGGCGTCGGCGCGCGCGGCCGCGTCGGCCAGTTCGGCCTCAGTGGCCTGTTCCACGACGCCGTTGAAGCGTTTCAGCGTTCGCACCGCCTTGTCGAAACTGACCGGATTGCCGATCTGAATGGCGGAAGCAGCCGTGGTCTGCGGCACCATCGGCTCCAGGTTGGCAAAATCGTTCTTGTACGCCACGTACAGTGGATTCGCGGCGGCGGACTGCGCGACGGCGATGCGGGGGAGTTTGGTGATGACGCCCAGATCTTGCATCATCGACAGCCCGGCACCGAGGGCGCTGACGTTGCCCAGGTTGCCGCCGGGAATGATGATCCAGTCGGGAGCGCGCCAGTCGAACTGCTGCACGATTTCGATGGCGACGGTCTTTTGTCCCTCCAGGCGCAGCGAGTTCATGCTGTTGGCAAGGTAGACGCCCTCTTGCGCGGCGAGGCGTTGCACCACGGCCATGCAGTCGTCGAAGTTGCCATCGAGCGCGAGGACGGTGGCCCCGCTGGCGAGCGGCTGCACAAGCTGCGCGGTCGATACTTTGCCGCGCGGCAGGATGACGATCGAACGGATGCCGGCGCCCGCACAGTACGCGGCCAGCGCCGCCGACGTGTAGCCGGTCGATGCGCACGCCACCGCGGTGATCTGCTTGCCGTCGGCGATCATCTGTTTGACCGACGACACCAGCACCGTCATGCCGAGATCCTTGAATGACCCGGTGTGCGAGTTGCCGCACAGCTTGATCCACAGATCTTCGACGCCCAGCTCGCGGCCGTAGCGCGTCGCCCAGAACAGGTTCGATCCACCCTCGAACATCGACACGATGTTGTCGTCGTCAATGTGCGGCTGCACCCATTCCTTCTTGCCCCACACGCCCGAGCCGTAGGGCCACTGGGTGCGCATGTAGCGCTCCTCGAACAGGCGCAGCCAGCCGAGCGCGCTCTTCTGTTTCAGCGCCTCAAGATCGTGATGCACTTCCAGCAGGCTGCTGCACTTCGGGCAACGGTAGATGACCTGATCGAGCGGATAGTCGCCCGCGCATCCGGCGATGCAGCGGAAGGTGGCGCGGTAAGAAAGCGTCGACATGAGCGGCGAAGATTACCACCGTTCGCGCGTGTCGGCGGCACCGGCCGCCCCCTGTGCTACTGTTTGCAATGTGGGTCTTGCCCAGCTTGCGGAACAACTCAGGCCGTTGCGCCGTGCGGAATACGATCGCATGGTCGAGATGGGTCTGCTGCAAGGCGAGAAGCTCGAACTGCTGCACGGATTCCTTGTTCGCATGAGCCCACAAAAAAGCCGCCACGCATCGGCCGTTCAGAGCCTCAACCATATCTTCGTGTTGAGCCTCGTCGCAGCGGGCCGCGCCTCGGTCCGGGTCCAGCTTCCGCTGGCGGTGAGCGACGATTCCGAGCCGGAGCCCGACATCGCCATTGTGCCTGCGGGTGCCTACCGGGACGCGCACCCCGAACGCGCGTTCCTCGTCATCGAGGTCGCCGAGACTTCGCTCTCAGCGGATCGCGAGAAAGCGCAACTTTACGCGAGCGCAGGCATTGCCGAGTACTGGATCGTCGACGTGGTGCATGGGGTCATCGAGGTCCACACCGATATCGTCGACGGCAATTACGCGCGAAAAACCCCATGTCGAAGCGGCCAGACGCTCACGCCCACGGCATTTCCGGAGCTGACCATTCGCGTGTCCGACATCCTCGACTAATCGGCGTTCGGGCGGTGCTGCTACTTGGCCGCGGGCGTGGTGGCGGCCTCGGGCTTGAGCACGCCGAGCACGTACTCGCTTGATCGCAGGTATTTGTTCGCCGCAGCGCTGACGCGTTCGGTGGTGATGGTGTCGAGCAACGGCTTCATGTCGGGGATGAGCCTGGGATCGTCGTCATAGTTCCAGGCGCGCACGAGTTCGCGCTCCCAGTAGCGATTGCTCTTCAGATCGACCTCGTGTTTTCGCACCACGGACTCTTTGACCTTGGCGAGGTAGGTTTCGCCGATGCCCTTGTCCTGAATGGTCTTGACCTCGTCAAACACTGCCGCGGTTAGCTTGTCGACGTTGTCCGGGGAGCAGCCGAAAAAGACCATGAAGGAATATTCCTGGCGTGGCCGTCGGCTGATGCTGCCAGTCGCGTGTACGCCATAGACACCGCCCATGTCCTCGCGCATCACCTCGCGGAAGCGGATGCTCAGCACGTCGCTGAGCACCTTCATGTCGTTGTTGGCTTCGCGTGACCACTTTGCCGCTCCGTGGAACATCAGTGCGACGTAGCTCTTGGGCTCGCGGCCTTTTTCGACGATCTTGGTCTTGACTCCGGGGACGATGTGTACGCCCACGTCGCGCCACCGCT
>CAYSKR010000138.1:0-8217 GCA_964431675.1 uncultured Myxococcales bacterium | reverse complement strand
GCCATCATCGCCGTCGGCTACAAGGTCAACTCCGAGCGCGCGGTGCAGTTCCGCAAGTGGGCGACGCGCGTCGTCGAGGAGTTCACCATCAAGGGCTTCGCGATGGACGACGAGCGCCTCAAGCGCGGCGGCTCCGTCCTGAGCGACCGGTACTTCGAAGAGCAGCTCCAGCGCGTCCGCGAGATCCGGCTGTCGGAGCGCAAGTTCTACCAGAAGATCACCGACATCTCCCTGGGGACGCGCCTTTCGCAACATTCCGCGCATCGCGGGCGGGCATCACAAAACCCTCGACGGCCGCGGTTACCCGAAGGGCCTCAAGGGCGACCTGATCAGAGTCGAGACACGCATGCTGACCATTGCCGATATCTTTGACGCGCTCACTGCGGCCGATCGTCCCTACAAGTCGGCCGTGCCAATGGTTCAGCGATCCCACATGCGGCGCAGGCGGTTCCGCGTCAGCGATCGACGATTTGCAACCGCGGGAGGGCCTGGCGCAACGCCTCGACGCCGACGCTGGTCATCGCAGTACCGGAGATGTCGAGAAAGCGCAGTCCGCCGAGCGCGCGCAGCGCGGGCACGCTGTCGTCGTTCACGCGGGATGCGTTGTGAAGGTTCAGGGCTGCAAGGCTGGCAAGCCCACCGAGCTTGGTCAGGCCCGCGGCGGAAATCGTCGTGCCCGATAGATCCAGGGTGGACAGCTCGCGCAGTTCGGTCAGCGGGTCGAGACCCGCATCCGTGAGGCCAAAGGTCCAGAAGTCATGGTTTGCCCTCTGCCGCCCGCCGATCACCAGGACTTGCAAGTGGGGCAACGAGTACGCGATGGCCATGGCCTGATCGGTCAGCTTGTTGCCGCCGAGGGCCAGCTCGCGCAGCTCACCGAGCTGGCTCAGTTGCTGCGCGCCCGCATCCATGACCAGGGTGAAGCCCACGTCGAGCGCGCGCAGAGCGGGCATGTTCGCCGCCAGTACAGCCATGGCGCTGTCGGACACCCGGGTGCCGCGCAGGTCGAGTCGGCGCAACGCCTTCCAGCCCTTGATGTGCGTGATGCCCGCGTCGGTGACGAGCTCGGCCCAACGCAGGTCCAGGTCGGTGACACTGCGCAGGTCGCGGATTTCGAGCAATCCCTGATCAGTGATGCGCGTGTACCCGAGATCGATGCGGCGCAGCATGTTGCATCCGCGCAGACGGCGGAGATCGGCGTCGGTCACCCACGTTCCGCGCAGATCGATCGCGGAGATGCCGCCGCCACGATGTTCGACCCGCCCGCCAAGCTTGGTCACAAGGCGCACGACCTGTGCGCGAGAAGCCGTCGAAGGGGCAGCAACCGTTGCGGGCACCGCCACCGCCACCGCCAGCACGAGCAGCATGGCCGAGAACGACGCGGTCATTTGCTGCGTGCCTCTGCGGCGGCCTTCGCATCGCGCGGACCTTCGATGCGGCAGCGCGGCAGCGCACGCGCAAGCGCGGTGATGGCACCCGCGCTCACCAGCGTGTCGTCCAGCCCAAGCTGTTCCAGCTGCGTGCTGGACGCGAGTGCCCGCACTCCCTCGTCGGTGACGCGGGTTCCACGCAGCTCCAAGCGCTTGAGGTTTGGCAGGCGCCGCAGCACCTCGAGGCCGCCGTCGCCAATGCGGGTGTAGGCGAGGTTGAGTTCTTCCAGCGCGCCGAGGCTTGTCAGGTTGGCGGCGCCGTTGTCCGAAAGCTGGGTGGACGTCAGGTCGAGGTGGACGAGGCCGGTCGCGTGCTTGAGCAGGGCAAGTTCGTCGTCGTCGCTGACGGTATAGGCGAGGCTGAGCTCTTGCAGGTGGGGCAGGCGGCTCGTGATGGCGAGGCCGTCCGCGGCAATATCGGTGGCGGACAGGTCGAGCCGCTCGAGACTCACGAGCGCGCCCAGGCTGGTGCCCGTCACGGGGGTGTGAGCGAGATCGAGAGCACGCAGCGATCGCACCTGGCCCAACGACTTGAGACCTGCATCCGAGATGGGCTGGTGGCGAAGACTCAGCGCCGTCAGGGCTGGCAGCGTGGCCACAGTTCGCAACCCGAGATCTCCGACTTCGGTCGCATCCAGGGCCAGGCTCGCAAGGTGGGGCACGCCGCGGAGCGCCTCGACGTCGTCGTCGGTGATTGCAGCGCCCGCGAAGCGGAGTTCCACGAGGCGCCCATCGCGAACGATCGCCTTGCCGCCTCTCCGCTCGGCCCAAGCCGCTATCGTCGCGGCGGACGAACCAGCAGGCGGCCTGGCCGCGCCCGCACGCGTGGATGGCGTCGTGGGGCTCCCACCAACGAAGGCGATGCGCGCGGAAGGAACCAGCCGGCGCAGCCCAAGGACACCCGAGTCGGTCACCCGCGTGTAGCGCAGATCGATCGCGGCCAGGTTCGGCTTGCCGCGCAAGGTGGCAAGTCCGGCGTTGGTGATGGGGTTGCGGTAGAGTACGATGCGTTCGAGATCCTTCATCCCGACGAGAGCAGCCATCCCGGCGTCGGTGATGCTGCCGCCGAGTAGATTCAGCTTGCGCAGGCGGGTGAGGGATCGCAGATGTTGCATCCCGGCGTCGGTGATGTGTGCGCCCTCGAGATCCAGTTCTTGTAGCTTGGTCAGCCCCGATAGATGCCGCAAGCCGGCGTCGGTGACCAGGTTGTTGGCCAGGATCAGGCGCCGCAGCTGTGACAGGCCCTTGACCGCGGCAAGGCCCTCGTCGTCGATCTCCCCGGCGCTCAAATCCAGGGACACAAGATGGGTAAGTCCGGCCACGCCTCTGCCCTTGATGCGGCTCTGCACGGCGCGCAGCTCTGCGAGGCGCGGTGCCTTGGCCAGCGCTGCGAGGCCGTCGTCGTTCATCGCACCGTGCGTGGTGTAATGGACGATAATGGCGAGCTTGCGCAGCTCGGGCAGCTTGGCCAGCTCGGCCATCGAGTCGGTGGAGCCGAGACCAGACCACATGTAGATCGGCAGCGTGAGCTCGCGCAGTCTGGGAAATTGCGCGAGGCGCGACAAATCCTGCGGCGCGATGTGCGTGCCCAGAAAGCTGACGCCCGTCACAACCGGATGCCCGGGTGGCAGATCCCACGGCTGCTCAATCACCGCACGCCGGCCTTGCAGGCCGAGGGTCCCGCCCTGGTGCAACACCCACAGCGCGGCCTCGCGCTCGGTCGCGGGGTGGTCGCCGCGGGCATGACCTGCGCCGCCGACCCACGCCCACACCATGGCGGTGCAAAGGTATTCGGCGCGCATCTAGCCCTTGGCGAAGACGCCGCTCACGCTTCCGTTCGCGGTCGCGAATCCCTCCAGTTCCACGCCCATCCCCTCCCTGGCCACCGTGAGGTAAAGGTCGCCAAAGGTGCCGCTCGTGCGCGTATGCAGTCCCGTGCGCAGAGCACCACCGCCGGCGAGCAGCACTGCGTGTCCGCGATTCTTGTGCGGATTTGCTTCGGCGTGCTCATGCACGAACATCAAGGACGAATGGTCGAGTACGGTGCCATCGCCCTCGGGGACCGCCTTGAGCCCGGCCAGAAGTCGTGCGAACTCCTCGACATGCCAGCGACAGATCTTCATGACGATCCGCTCGGCCAGCAGGCCTGTGCCGGGCTCGCGGTTGGTGTGTGTGTAGTCGTGATGCCCCAGGATGGAGTGGCCGAGCCAAGGGAAACGCGTCAGCGACTGGCACTTGGTCAGCATGTAGGACGCCACGCGGGTCTGGCGCGAGGCGAGCGCGTGCACCAGCAAATCGGTCTGCAGCTTCGCCACGCGCGGCCAATCCTTCGTATCGCCGTCCCACTCCGGAGGCTCGACTCGCCGATAGCGCGGCGGCAAGCTGGCGATGGCGCGTTCGAGATCCCTGACGTACACGAGGTGCTCGTCCAGCCGACGCTGATCCGTCCGGCCCAGCGCCTGCATGAAGCCCGAAGCGTCCTCGCGCACGGCATCGAGCACGCTTTTTTGGCGGTCTACCCAGCCCAGATCCTTCTGGCCGAACAGGCGGTCGAAAAGCCGGTCAGGGAGCATCTCCGGGGGCAAGGGGCGGTTGGCGCCGGCCCAGCTCATGTTTCGGTGCATGCTCTCGCCATAGGACTCCTGCGCGACGCCGATCTGCAGCGACCGGAAACGCGACTTCGAGCCGATCCGCGCGGCGATGGCCTGGTCGATCGAGATGCCGCCGGCACCCCGGCCGGTGAACGCGGTGCACGTCAAGAGTGAGCTCATCGAGGTCGTGTGGCCGTTGCCGGGGCCACGCCCCACGACGTTGTCGATGCCGGTCACGACGTGGATGCGATCGCGCAGTGCCGCGAGCGGCGCCAGACACGGCGTCAAGCGGAAGTCCGGACCGGTGTCGGTGGGAATCCAGTACTTCTCAGGAATGCCGTTGCCGTTGAACCACAGCACGAAGCGCCGTTCGACCGGAGCCGCATCTTCGGCCCAGGCGCGACCATGGCTGTCGAACATTGCTTCGAGTGGCGGCAGGGCCAGTGCCACCGGGACAGTGCCCATGCCGCGCAGCAGGCGGCGGCGACTAAGAACCCGGGGCACGCGCGATCCCCTCTGGTGGCGTGAACTCGCTCCACTTGGCGACCGAGACCAAGAGATCCTTGAAGCGGAACCCCGTCCGCCGGGCATCCGCGAACACCTGTGCCAGCACTGCGTGATCCTGGGCACCCTCGGCGTGTCCGGTGGCATACCGAAACACCTGCCTCGCGACGCACTCCTGGGCCGCCGGGCTTCCGGCCAGGATCCGCCCGACGTCGCGGGGACCCCTGATCTCGGAGTCCGCCAGGCCCACGATGGTGCCCGTGGTGTCGAGAGGCAATTCGACCACGCTCTCCGGTGCCGACGCTTGCGACGGGTCGCCCTTGGCCAGCGGTCGCTTAGGCTGGACCTCGATCACGCGCAGCTTCTCTTGCCAGCGGCCGAGGGTGTCGAACTTCTCGAAGCCAAAACCGATGCCGTCGATCAACCGGTGGCAGCTGGCGCAACTCTCGTCGGTCAAGTGGCGCACCAGGCGATCGCGCTTGGTCATGGGTTTGCCTTCGGAGAGCGGAGCCAGCGTGACATCCACGTTGGGTGGCGGCGGTGGAACTTTCTGGCACAGGAAATGCTCGCGGATGTACAGACCGCGTGCCGTGGGCGAGGTCTCGGCGGGCTTGCTGGTGCCTGCGAGAAACATGGCGTGGCCAAACACGCCGGAGCGCTCGGATGTGTCGGCGTACTTCACCCTGCTGAATGTTGCCGACGAGGCCGGCAGCCCGTAGAGGCTCGCCAGATCCGCGTTGACGAAGGTCCAGTTCGCAGTGAACAGGTGCAGGAAGCTGCGGTTGTTCCACATGAGATCGCCGATAAATCGGCGCGTCTCCTCGGTCATGGCCAGCGCGAGATCGCGGGTGAATTCCGGGTACAGGCGCTTGTCCTTGTAGGCCTCCAACACCTGATCGAAACGCAGCCACTGGCTTGTGAACTCGTCGAGGCCCTGCGTCGCCCTGGGGCCTTCGAGCATTTCACGCACGACCCGTTCGGTACCCTCGGCCGTATTCATGTCGCCGCTCGCCGCGCGGTCGAGCAGGGCGTCGTCGGGCATGGTGTCCCACAGGAAGTACGCGAGGCGCGAGGCGCGTGCGTAACCCGCCAGCCCAGGGTCCTTGGCCTGCGTCAGGTAGAGGAAGCTCGGCGACTGCAACATGGCTTCGATCACGAGCCGCACGCCGTCGAGGAAATCGTCCTCGCGGCCCATGAGGCCTGCGTAGCGCGCGGATTCCTTCTCGGTTAGGGGGCGGCGGAAAGCGCGTCGTCCGAAGGTCTGCACGAAGCGATCCTTGCAGCCGTCCTCCCGGATCGCGCCGGCGGGACGGACAGGGCACGGCAGGATGTGGTGCCGATCGCCGCGGCGAATCGCATAGACCGCGCGGTCGGCGGCCTGGCGCGCGGCGTTGGCGTAGGCTTCGATGAGCACCGGCGACGCACTCTGGCCGGGAGACTGGTTCTTGAATCCGTCGACGAAATCCTCGGACGGAAACTCCTGGCCGGGCCGGGTCAGATCACCCGTCAGATCGCGCAAGGTATTGCTGTACTGATTGGCGGTCAAACGCCGCAGCCGGGGCATCCCCTCGCCGACCGCCTGGTTGCCCCCGTGGCTGAGCACCTGGGCCGCAATCGCCGGCTGGGGAAAACGCGCGAGCTGCATCACCCAGTTGCGGAGCGTCGCCTCCTCCGGAGTGCCCGGCACGACCTTGCGGCCGCCGGCGTGTTTCATGCGCATCGTCGGTTTGCGGAACAGACGCGATTCGTCCGGCTTCTCGTTGTTGACGAGGTCGAGCAGGTTGTCGACGAATTCGCGCACCGCTTCGTCGGGCGATCCCGGCTCGGGAAACACGAGGCGCGTATCCGATGCCACTCCCTCACTGCTGTGGCACTCCCTGCAACCCGCAGCCTGCACCAGCGCTGCGGCGTTCCGGCCTGTTTCGGAACCCGGCCCGGCCGCCCCGGCGGCATCGAGTGGACGAGGGGCGATCATGATCGCCGCAGCCAGGCCTATCGTTCCAGCCATGGCCCGCGCGGACGCAACTGTCTTCGGTGATGGAGTTGCCGACATGATTCGCATGCGCATCCTAGCAGCAATGCCGTTCGGTTAAGCATTTATGGGCCTTTTCCTCCGTACCCTCACCTCCGTACCCTCACCAAGGTTGCCCCCGCACTCGCACCACCGCACCACCGCACCATCACCCCGGCCCAGCACCCGCACCACCAGGTTCCCGTGCCTGTAAGCGAAACAAAGGCCATTTTGGGCGGAGCGGAAGGGTGCGGGCGGAATGCGTCCCGGTGTGGGCAGGTGGTTTTCGCCCCCCGAAGGCGGTACACATGGTGCGCGACGAGGGGCCATTCGATGAATTTGGCAGAACCCAACACCCGCGCAGACCATCTTGCGCACCGTCGGTGATTCTCCCGATCACACGCTCCACGTCGGCCGACTTCGGCAGCCAATCACCCCGCGGACGCGAAACCCAGGTTGAACCGCCAGACCTCCTGGCAGACGTCGCATCCGAACACGTCCCAGGCGACGCCGGGTCTGATGATGGCGCGGGTTGGGTAACCGCCGACGGCGGGCGCGCCGCTACTTCCCGAGGGCGTCGACCGCGGCGATCCATCGGCCTGGGCCGATCTGATGGGGATCGACATGGTGCATGGCGTCGGCGTTCCAGCCTTTGGACGTGGCCTTGACGATGGGAATATCGATCATTGTCTCGCTGTAGGTTGTCTTGCTGATCTCGGTCACCCGAAAGGCAAACACCTGGCTTCCGTAGGTCGGGTAGCAGTCCTGCGCGAGCCGGTAGAGGGTGCCGTCGATCACCACGGGCCGACCGCCCGGTCGGGCGATGTTCAGATCCTGCTTGACGATCGGACTTCGGGGATGCTCGGTCCAGATCCCTTTCAAATCCGCGGCATGGAAGAGCCGCAAGGTTGCGTTGCCCGCGCGCGCGACAAACATCCACCAGGTGTCGTCATGGCGGACGATCGAGGCGCTGATGAAATGATCGCCGGTCAGCAGATCCTTTTCATACGTCCACCGGTCCGGGAACCGGGTCGCCCGGTACAGCCGGATGGACGTCTCCGTATGGGCTTCGGGAATCATGTAGTAGTCGTCCCGCCACTTAAAAACGTAGGGGTAGCCCAGATCGAAGGGTTCATCCACGACGATCCGTCGATAGGTCCACTGCAGGCCGTCCCCGCTCTCGGCCAGCCCGATGCCCCCGGCATTCGTCTTTTTATTCTTGACCGTGAAGAACATAGAGTAACGGGAGTCGGCAACCACCATGAAGGGATGGGCGAGCGTATCCGCCTCCATGTCCGTGACCTCCGCCGCGGTCAGGACGGGATTGGCGACGCCCGCGGGCGGGGCGAGATCGAACAGCGAGGGACCGATGTAGATGCCGATCGTCCACCGATTGGCCGGGCCTGTCCGGACGGGGGATGGTTGCGCAGCCGACCCGCGCGCGGCATCGCTCGCACAGGCTCCGATGGCGAGAAGCACGACTCCTGGAACGACGCTAGCGATCTTCATGCCCGCACTGTACGACGGGCGGTGGTATTGTCTACGGCCCGCTGCGGTTGCGGGTCAAGCCTGGTGCGGGTGCGGCCAGGATGCGGCGTTCGGCCCAGCGGGCAGCCTCGGCCACGAGCGGGCTTGGATCGTCGCGCAGGCGGCGGACGAGCGGCAATGCGCGGTTGCTGCG
>CAYSKR010000137.1:0-4216 GCA_964431675.1 uncultured Myxococcales bacterium | reverse complement strand
CAACTCGTACCACATCGGCGGCGAGTTCTTCCGCCGCAAGGGCGACCTGGATATCGTTCTCGGCGTCGGCTACCAGTCATTGAGTCCGCCCGACGGCAACTGGCTTGCCCGGGGGAAGAATCCCGAAGTCGAGACCGACTTCGTCAGCGTCCGCGGCTTGGGGTTGCTGGGCGTCGACCTGTCGTTCATCTGGCACACGCGCATCAGCGAATACTTTGGCTTGCACTACGGCGCGGGGCTTGGCCTGGCCGCTTTGACCGGGAGCATTTTGCGCATCTCGGCCGGCTCGCCCGGTTGCAAGGACTCACCGGGCGACACCAGCAAGTGCTTTCCTATAATCTGCACGGCCGCCGGTTGCGACGAGCAGGAACTCAAGAAAAGCGAGACCGGCCCGGACAACGGACCCCAAGAGCCACACCGCTTCAAGGAGCCCAACGTCCCGGGTGCCGTCCCGATCGTCAACGTGCTAGCGGGAATGAACTTCCGCATCCCCGACGCCAAGGGCCTCGAGTTCAAGCTCGAAGGCGGCTTCTACAACGCCTTCTTCTTTGGCGGCAGCATCGGCTACACGTTTTGATCGGACCGCGCCTGACACGTGACCGCGCTACCGCCCGCCGAATTTCTGCAACTGCTTTTCGACCTCGGGCCGCGCGGGGGCATCGGTCGGCGCGAGCTCGATGTACTTCTTGAGCGCCACTGCGGCGGCGGCTTTCGTGCCAGCCGCAAGCTCGGCATAACCAAGCTGAAAATACGCCTCGGCCCGCCAGTTGATCTTGTCGGATGCCTTCGTGGTCGCCAGACGCAGCAGCGGCAGCGCGCGCGCCGCCCGGCCGTGGTCCATTTCGAGGCGCCCAAGGCGGTAGGCCGCCTCCGGCTCGGTGGGCGCGACCCTGAGGGCGTGTTCCCACGCCACCGCCGCCTGATCGTTTTGCCCCATCAGATCGAGGCAGGTGCCCTGCAAAAGGAACGCTTCCCACATCTTGGGTGCCGCACGCCCCGCGGTGGCGAAGTCTATCAGCGCTTTTTCCAGATCGTTGCGGCGGAGGAGCACCCGCCCGTGTTCGACCCACGCTTCAGGCAACACGGACGCTTGCTCGAAAGCGATCAGCGCTTCGTCTTCCTGCCCCGCGCGCACCAGGGCTCGCCCAAGCGTTAGCTGCAAGAGCGGCGAATTTTCGAACGACAGCGCACGCTTGTACTCCATCAGCGCTCGGGTCGAATCGCCCTGAGCCTCGCGCAACCTACCCAGGGTAAACAACGCCTCGGACGTTCCCGGCGCATCGTTGATGACATGATCAAGCTCACTCTGCGCGAGTTCGAGATTGTGCATGTCGAGCGCCAACTTGGCCAGGGCCACGCGCACGCCGTAGCTCGCCTTCCCGGTGGCGATTTCAGCCTGGTACTGAGCCAGGGCCGCGTCCTTCTCGCCCAACTTGAGCAGAACTTCCGCGAGACGCTCACGCAACCCAGGCGTGTCGGCCTGCTCGAGCGCAAGCTGCTCCAGCTCCTTGCGCGCAAGGGCGAGCTTGCCCTGCGCTTGCAGCGCCGACGATAGTCCAAGGCGCGCCACCCCCGCCTTGGGGTTTGCGGCAAGGGCCTTGCGAAAAACCTGCTCGGCGCGATCCGGCGACTTGGCGGCGATGAGCGCCTCCCCGAACGCGAGATCCAAGGTCGCTCCCGGGGCGCCAGCCGCTTCCGCCGCCTTGACCACCTGCAACGCTTCGTCCGCGTTGCCCTGCCGTTGCAACAGCGTCGCCAATCGCAGCGATGCGGGCACGAAGCGAGGATTCTTTGCCAGCGCCGATCGGTAGCCCTTGATCGCATCGGCGGGCGCGGCGGGCCTGGCGGTTTCCGCCAGGAACCCTTGCCAGAACGGCCCCCGCGCGTCGCCTGGTGCCTCGAGGGCTCCCTGCGTGATAAGTGCCATGCCCTCCGCCCGTTTCCCGGCGGCAATCTGCGCACCACCCAGGCCAAACTTTCCCGCCACCGTGCGTGTGGTGGCCGTCCCAGGAACCATGAACCTGGCCAAAGCCTCGTCGTGCTTGTTTTCGTACAGCAGAATTTCGCCAAGCGCGAGGTTGGCTTCGAGGTTGTGGGCATCCGCCGCCAAGGCTCGTGAAAAAGCCGCAGCCGCTTCTGGCGTGTGGCCTTGTTGCCATTCTGTGCGTCCGGTGATCAAATGAGCGTCGGCAATTTCCGTGCGCGAAGCGGTCGTGGCGATTTTGAGAATCCAGGCCTCAACCCCGGCCAAGACGGCTTCGGGCCGGTCAGCCGACATGCGCAGGCGCGCGAGCAGAGCGCCAGCATGAGCGGAGTTCTTGGCCAGCACCGCGCTGTAGGCTGCCGAGGCGGCGGGCCGCTTGCTTTCCTCGAGCGCGCGGGCACTCAAATAGACTGGAAGAGTTTCGTTCGGCCGTGCCGCCGAGTACTTGGCAAACGAGTCGATGGCCAGCTCCGGCTTGCCTTCCGCCATCCTGCGCAAGCCGACGACGATGCCACTGTCGGGGGCTCCGGCTGCGTCGCCCAGAATGGTATCGACGTCCCGGCCCTTCCCCCGGCCAATGGCGATCATGGCCCGGGCTCGGCGCAACCTCGGTGATGGCTTTTCGGTCTTTTCAAGCACCTGCGCCAAAGCCGCCTCGGCACGATCAATGATCTCTTTGCCCCCGCCACGTCCCAGCACGTCAAGCATGAGCAGTTCGGCGGCGCGGGCCCGCAGCTCAATCGCGTCCGCCTTGCCCTGAGCGGCCGACATGAGCCTGAGCGCCGCTTGCTGGTACGAGGGGTAATGATCGCGGGTCAGAGCGTCGGCGAACGAACCCAAGACCTGCTCGGGAGCAGGACCCGCCTTCATGCGGGGCACCAAGATCGTGACCGCCGCAACGCCCATCGCCGCGACCAGGACCACCGCGCCAGCCGCGACCAAGATCACCTTGCGCCACTGGCGCGGGGCTGCGACCGCCTTGGGACGGACCGCGCTGCGCCGCGGCCGCGCAAGCTGCGGGAGCGGCGGATCGCCCGGGTGTATGCCGGACATCATCGTCGGCATTCGTGGCACTTCCAGCGACGTCCTGGGAGCCACCATGGATCCCTGCAGAGGCTGGTCGCCCAGGCTTTCAAACTCCAAACTGAAGCCAAAATCAGGGGCGACCAACGAGGACGGCGACGGCGACGGCGACGGCTCGGCAACTTCAGGAAGAGGCTCCGGCCCGGGTTCCTCGAACGCGAGATCAAGTGCTCCTGCGCCCAGATCGAACGAGGAGGGGGCGAAATCTAGCGGCGCGAGGTCAATCGATGCTTCGTCTGCGGGCGGCACCGACTGCGAAGGATCGCCCAGGATGAGGTCTAGACCAGGTAGATGGCCGGGCGCTGCGTGCGTGGCTGCAAGGTCCAGTTCCAGATCCAATGTTGATCCTGACGGGCCAGCCGACGCGGGCACTGGCAGATCTCCGAAACGCAGGGGGGCGGGCAGATCGCCCGATCGCAGCGGGGTGGGTAGATCCCCGGGGCGTGAACTGCTTTCTCGCGGCGCGGGCAAATCGCTCGGGTGCGGGATGCTTTCTCGCGGCGCGGGCAGATCCGTCTGACCAGAGCCGCGCTTGCGCAGAGCCTCAAGGTCCACCGCCTCCATCCCAAACATGGTCTTGGCCGCGCTCGGGTGCGGACTCGGCACCGCCGCCATGATCATGCTGGCGCTGGGGTTTCCGTCCGCGCCCGGCGGCCTGACCCGAAACCGGTCCTGACAAAACGTACACGCATGCACAAGCCCCTCGGACGGTACCGATTCAGAGGGAACTTCCTGACGCTTTCCGCACTTTGGGCAGGCGACGCTGAGGCTGGCCACGGGGTTGCAAGACCATCTTACACCCGATGACCGCCGCCGCTACTCTGGGATGCGATTCCATAGCAGCCGAGACCTTCACGGAGAGCTGGCTCTCGTGGACTGCCAGCTTGCCGGGCAGCGGAATTATGGACCGGGACGCATTCTACCTGACAGTTAGCGGGTTAGTCGCTAGTTATCATGATAAATAGCATGTATCATGTTAGGCATGCTTCCGGGCCCATACCTTCCACGCGCGCTCGACCTTGATCGTCTGGCCGACCGAAAATCGCTGTTCCTGTTTGGGCCGCGCCAGACCGGCAAGTCCGCCCTGGTCCGCCAGGCACTGCCACAGGCCAGGATCTACGATCTGCTCGATCCCGACGTCTACTTGAC